>JAUYJT010000018.1 GCA_030700225.1 Candidatus Nanopelagicales bacterium
CTCCGCCAGGCTCGACGCGTCGGCCACAGGCGCGGCGAAAACCCTCGACCCGGCTGCCGGGTCAAGAGGCGAGGAACCAACACCATCGAACATGTGTCCGATACTAATCGACCCCCCCGACAACCCCACCCAACGACACGGCCAGAAGCAAGAAAACACCCACAACCCGCAGGCCCCCACTGGAATCCGAGGAGCCGCTAATCCTCAAGCGAGTTTCTGCGGCGCGTGCGGGGTCGTAGTAGTTGATAATGGCGGCATGCGGGGAGAACTGGTCACCTTCACTGAATCGCGGGCCGCCGAGCTCGCCGGGATTAGGGTTGCCCGGCTCAGGGAGTGGGCGGCCAAGGGGATCGTGACGCCCAGTTCGGAGCGCCGGGTTGGGAGACGCCGGGCCATCTTCTACGACTTCGACTCCATGGTCGAACTTCTCGTGGCCGCGCAGATCCGCGACTCGGTATCTCTGCAGCACATGCGCGCTGTGACTGAGCGCCTTCGCCAGACAGGACACCAGAAGCCACTTCGGCAGATGAAGTTCGCGGTGGCTGGGAACGACATCTACTTCCAGCTGCCCGACGGATCGTGGGAGGGCGGACGCCAGATCGGCCAGGCCGTCATCCACCAAGTCATTCCCCTGGCGAAGATCCGTGCCGCGATTCGCAGTAGCGTCCAGCCAGACCGCAGTGACCGAGCTGGCCGAGTCGAGCGCCGCCGAGGCGTTCATGGCTCGCGGGCAGTGTTCGCCGGGACGAGAATCCCAGTCACCACCGTCGAGAACTACCTGCGGGAAGGTTTCTCTGACGCCGACGTATTCCATGCATACCCGGACCTGAAACCCGCTGACATCGCTGCTGCTCGGCAGGCGATGGCTTCGGCGTGAGCCCGCAGCTCTTCTTGCTCGATCAGTGCGTCTCGGCGGATGTCGCTCATTGCCTGCGCCGAGTTGGCCACAGTTGTGAGACCGCCGCAACCGTGGGTCTCTCGGATGCGCAGGACGACCTGCTGGTCGTAGCGGCCGACGACATGGGGGCGATCCTGATCACCCACGACGAGGAGATGGCACGCAAGCGCGCGAAGCGGCCAATCGGGCGGGTGATCTACCTTGGATGCCGCGAGTGGGAGGCTGGCCGCGTTCTGCTCGCTGAGTTGGAGCCCGTTCTTGAGGTCATCTCCCGCTACGAAGATGTCACGATCCTGTTGGACCGGTCGGGATTCAGGGTCGAACACGGCTGGAGGAAGTGGGACGACGGTGATCTCGGGTGAGACGAAGCCGGTCGGCTGGCAAGTGAGGCAGGTTACCCGACGATTACGCTTGCGTTCCTCGACGGGGCGACAGTTGGTGGTGGCGCAGTCAGAAAGGTACTGATCAGAGATGTTGGGCTGGACGAAGCCGCAGCGATGAGGATACTGGGAGCATGACCAAGCCGCGTGAGATCAGAGTGATCGTGCATCGTGACGGGGAGTCATGGTGGGCGGAATCATCCGACGTCGCCGGGTTCACAGCAGCTGCGGACACTGCGCGGGAACTCAAGCAACTGATCGGAGAAGGCGTCCCGTTCGCATTGGATGTAGACCCACGTGACTTGCGCATCACCTTGGAGACAGCTGACGGCAAGCCGATGATCTTCGCTGATGCAGCTGTGAATCGCCGCTGAGTCGCCCCTGGGGCGATCCAGCGCCGCCGCCGGTGCGCGGCTGGGCGCTGGCGGTCCTCGCATAGTGCGCGCCCACGTCGTCACACGGCGGGTCGCGACTGCTTCGTTCGAGCGGGTCCACTCGATACCGTTCGCTTGATGGTGCCCTTGGCAACGTCGGGGATCCCGGCGAGGCGGGCGTTGATCTCGGCGACGGTGATCGCGTCTGGCAAGTCCTCATCCATGTCGATTCCGCGTTCGCGTTCCAGCCAGCGAGCAACTGAGGCCCACTCCCACAAGCGGGTCGCGCCACGCTCGCCGCCACCGGCGGCTCCTACCGGTGTTGGGAAAGCCGCACCCGTCACGATCTTGGCCCACTTGCGGGTCGCTTCGCGCGACACTCCCACACGGCCAGCGATGTCTGAGACAGACACGAGGTCTTGGTAGACGCGAATGGCCTTGGCGCCCGGGATGCGATTGCGGACACGACGGGCAGCGAGTGTGGCTTCCGCGACCGGCGCGTCCTTGTCAGTGAAGATCGTCATCGTCACGATGCCGTCCGTCTCGGCCCACATGGCGTCCGAAAGCTGCTCGCCTATGACAGCCAAGACCGATTCGTCGCTCAGGTCGATTCCGGTCACTTGGAGTGTGATGGCTGTGGTCATGGCTGGCTCCGCTCGCGTGATGCCCAAGGTATCAACTGCGGTTGGCATCTGCCAACCTGATCCGTGTCGGAATGCGACCTTCAGCCGATCCGACCCGGCGGCCTCACCCACAGCATCATCGGCCTCCGAAAGAACCTCCATGATCTTCTCGTCGGTCACACCCCGGCGTCTCAACGCTTCGGCTCCCTCGATCAGTCTCTGAGCGCCGTCCAGGTAGCCGTTCGCTGGATCACCACCGGGCAGGTCGACTCCCCCATGGGGACACCGTTCGATCTTCCGGCTGATGCCGAGTGCGACTGACTCACCACCCTTGCCGGTGGAGAAGATCACGATGGAGCAAGCGCCAGATGGACACTTGATCGTCCCCCACGAGTGTCCGGAGGACTGTCGTAGCGACCAGCCTCGAGATTCCGCCAGGGCTAGCGGCTCCCGGAAGTACTTCTTGGGATGCTGAGCCCACGCCTTCCTGGATGCACGCTGCCCCACGCCCTCACCCCCACGAGAAGCTCCGAGTTGGGGCCGAGACTTGGGCCGCAACAGCTCGCCATCCTAGTTTGGGGCCGACACCACAGGCCTTGCCTGGGGTGCCCCCGGGTCAGCCCGCTCCAACCGGGCCGGCCCCTTGTTGACGGGGACAGCACGCAGCATCGGCGCCTTGCCACTCCACCGCTGCGGGCGCCCGCTCAGCCCCAGAAGATGCAGGTTGGATCGGTGTCGATCTCGGCCAGCAGCAATGTGACGTCCGGCGTCGGTTGGGTTTGCGAATAGGTGTGCCAGCGCGCGTTCCGGTCGCGCCACCACAGGGACCACGTCTTCCGCTTCGGATCCCAGCGCAATTGGGTGATCGGGAATGTCGTCCAGTCTGGGCTGAGGGGATCGTTCCACGGCGGCCGCCGCTCAACAACCGTCACCGAGTTGCCGCGCACCGTGACCTCGACCCGCACCTCGTTCCGCACCTGCATCGGGACACGGCTTTCGGCGAACCTGCGGATCCTGTGTAGGTCCAAGTCAGGTACGGGCATGGACGAAGCTCCTATCGGCGATCAGCGCTGGCATGGTAACGCGCGACTGTAGGTGTCGTCCTCTGGCGCTGCCACGTGCTGCGAGGACATTGAGTAACCATCCCACTGATAACCCGTGACTTATATTCTGGTAGAATCCGGTATGAAGGCTATGTGGTCAGTCATCCTGCTCAGGGAGGTGGAGGACTGGTTCCTAGAACTCGCTAGCACGGACCCCCTGTCGGCGAAGCTCGTGGAACAAGCCATCGACATGCTTGCCATGAGTGGCCCCGCACTGGGGCGCCCACTGGTTGATCGTATCCACGGTTCAACCCTGCACGCGATGAAGGAGCTGCGGCCAGGATCAGCCGGGTCAAGCGAAGTACGGATCCTGTTCGCGTTCGACCCGGACCGCCAAGCCGTGCTGCTCATGGCAGGTAACAAGTCCGGGCAGTGGAAGCGCTGGTACTTGACCAATGTTCCCATCGCCGAGCGGCGATGGGCGAGATGGATAGAAGGGAAGCGATAGAGATGGCCCGCACCTGGGACGACGTCAAGGCTGAGGCGAAAGCTCGCGGCCTTGAGCACCCCGAACTAGCCGCCGAAGCGAAGCGGATCACCGATGATCACGTGCGCGCATACAGGCTTGCCGAGATTCGCAAGAATCTAGGTCAGACTCAAACCCAGCTTGCGGAAGCGATCGGCGTTCGACAAGCCCGGATCAGCCAGATCGAGAACGGCGATCTCACGCACACCGAGCTAGCGACACTGCGGTCCTACGTCGAAGCTCTTGGCGGCAGTGTTGAGGTGATCGCCGATTTTGGCGGGTCACAGATGCGCATCGCGTAGCAGTCGGCCCCAGCTGATCGTGCTGGCTGAGAGCGGGACGACCGTGATGGAGCGGCCAAGGATGGTCCGGACTGCTCCTTGCCATCCTGAAACGTCGCGCTCACGCTCACGCCGCCGACTCCGGAACCTGGAACTCGCCGGTCACGGCAGCGGTGATCAATGCCTGGCGGCGTTCGGTGAGGAGGCGAATGCTGCGGTCGTTCGCGTCCAGCAGCGCTTCGTTCTCCGCCCACGCGGTCGCCAGATACGCTGCCAGCGCGGCATGCGTAGATCGCGGTGGGACGGGAACAGGGAGCGAAGCGATTCGCTCCTGACTCAATGTCGCAATCGAGACCGAGTCCTCCGACCCGGCGAAGCACCAACGAGCCCACTCGGTGCGGAGCAGCCAGTAGAGCAGTTGAGGCACCATTCGCTCCGGGTCCGCGCGGACCGCGTGAACATGGTTTTGGTGGAGGCAAGGCTCCACGCTGCCATCCCACAGCGCGCTTCGCCCCAGGTTTGCAGGATTGCCGTTGCCTTCCAGTACCAACAAGTCGTCGTTCTTCAGCGCGTGACGGCGTGCCGCGCTTTCAGGCACGCGAACCGATGCCAAGTCATCCAGGTTCACATACCCATCCTGGACATTCGCAACTCGCAGGTACGGCCATGAGACGCAGGGCTCGTCGTATGACTTGCCCAGGGTGAGGCCACCGTGTATCGAAGCCAGGTGCCTGATCGGAATCCACGGCCACGGGCCCCGCTGCGCCAGACCGTCGCCAACGGTCCCCCAGAGCCGGGCATCGCGCGAGCGTTGGAACCGGGACACGAGCAATGAGCCCAACCGCCTCTTCGTTTCGATGAGGGCGTCGAGGCGGGTGGTTTCGGCGTCGAGGTAGTCGGCGATCCGCCGCTGGTCGTCAAGGGGTGGCACCGGGACCGACATTTCTCCGAGCGTGTCCCAGCGTCTGAAGTCGGCACCGCCTTCGCGAATCCCGCGTGCCATTGCCTTCGGGACACCTAGAGAAGCTTGGGCCCGCATGGCATGAGCGACAAAGCGGGGATCAACGCGAGCCGATGGTCGGCAGACTGTGCAGACGGCAGAGATGGCGCCCGCTGAATCGGAGACTCCGACTGAACCCCGAAGAATGTCAAGGCCGTGCACAACGAAGTCTCCAGGTCGGACACCTTTGTATCCGTCCATATCCGCTGCTTCGTGGTATCCGATCTTGTCTCGGTTGCTCCGCAGCGTGACTTGCCCGTCGGTGAACGCGGTAACCATCTGCGCTGCTGGCGGCACAGGACGTTCAATGGGCGTGAACAACCGTTTGAACATCACGGACGGGAAACGACAGACGCCGCCGGACCAGTCGAGTGTCGTACTCACCCCGTCACCTCGCCGAGGAGTCTCTGAATCTCGGCCTCCAGGGCCTTGATCTCGGCGTCGATCGCGGCCAACGGTCGGGGCGGCACGTACTTGTAGAAATGCCGGGTGAAGGGGATCTCGTAGCCGATCTTGGGCTTGTCGTGGTCCACCCAGGCGTCCGGGACGTAGGGGTGGACTTCGGCCTCGATGTAGTCATTGATCGCGGTCCGGTATTCGAGGCTGGCGAGTCTGGCGGTGACTTCGGATTCGTAGGCGACGTCGATGGCCGGGAGTGGGATGTTCTCGTGGTCGCGCAGTTCTGGGTCGGGTTCGGGGTTGCCTTTGCGGTCGGTGATCGGTTCGATGTCGGGGTCACGGATGGCGAACGCGTGGTCGATGGCGTCACGGATCGGCTTCGCGTCGGGCCACGACGAAGGCACCGCGTCGCTGACGATGCTGATGATCCCGCCCGCATCTTCGGCGCGCTGACCGATCACCCCGCGCAGCGCATCTGAAATCGGCTGGTGCAGCTCGGGAGCCACGCGGTTCATGGCTTTGTCGGCGAGCAGCGCTTCGATGCCGTCTTCGGTGATTTCCCACCGCAGACGCAGGGGTCGTTCAACGGTGGCGCGCATGAACCCGAACGCGTGGTTCGGCAGGATCTTGACCTTCACACCTTCGGCGAACTCGCCATACAGGCGCACGATGTCGCCCACTTGTTCGTCGCTGATCTGCTTGCGCTTGTCGCCCAAGCTCTTGCGCATCTTGACGAAGCAATCGCGCGCATCAACCAGTTGGATCTTGCCGCGCCGGTGTGGACTCTTGCGGTTCGTGATGATCCAGAAGTAGGTGGAGATGCCGGTGTTGTAGAACAGCTGGTCCGGCAGGGCGACGATGGCCTCGAGCCAGTCGTTCTCGATGATCCAGCGCCGGATCTCCGATTCCCCGGACCCCGCCGCTCCTGAGAACAGCGGCGAGCCATTGAAGACGATCGCCAGCCGCGAACCCCCGTCCTTGGTGGCCTTCATCTTGTGGATCATGTGTTGCAGGAACAGGAAGGAGCCGTCGTTGATGCGGGGCAGCCCGGCGCCGAATCGTCCGGCGAACCCGAGCCTGTCCTTCTCGTTCCTGATCGGGTCGGCGACCTTCTTCCACTCGACACCGAACGGCGGGTTGGCCAGCAGGTAGTCGAACTTCATGCCGGAGTGGCCGTCCTCGCTGAAGGAGTTGCCGAAGCTGATGTGGGAAGCGTCCTGACCTTTGAGCATCATGTCGGAGCGGCAAACCGCGTACGTTTCGGCGTTCAGTTCCTGACCGAACACCTCCAGGCGTCCGTCGGGGTTATGGTCGCGCAGCCAGTCCTCGGCGACCGACAACATACCGCCGGTGCCGCACGCGGGGTCGAACAGCGTCTTGACGATTCCTGGCTTGGTGAGCAGGTCGTCGTCTTCGGCGAACAGAAGGCTGACCATCAGCCGGATCACCTCGCGCGGGGTGAAGTGCTCACCGGCGGTTTCGTTGGACAGCTCGGAGAACTTCCGTATCAGCTCCTCGTACAAGTAGCCCATCTCGACGTTGGACACCTTGTCGGGGTGCAGGTCGATGTCACAGAAGCGGGAGACCACAAGGTAGAGCAGGTCGCTCCGGTCCAGGCGGGAGATCTGGGCGCCGAAGTCGAACTTGTCGATGACGTCCCGGGCTCCGGCGGAGAACGCGGCGATGTACGCGCGCAGGTTGTCAGCGATGTTCGCTGGGTCGTTCAGGAGTTTCGGCAGGTCGAGTCTGGACGTGTTGTAGAACTGTTGCCCGGCTGCCTTCTCCAGGATCTTGTCCCGGTCGCCGTACCTCGCATGAGCCCGCAGAACCCGGCCCTTGGTGGGTCCAAGGACGCAATCCAGGCGCCGCAGCACTGTCAACGGCAAGATCACTTTGCCGTATTCGGACTGCTTGTAGTCCCCGCGCAACAAGTCCGCCACCGACCAGATGAACGCTGCGTGGTTCTTGGCCGCAGCACCCTCGCCGTTCGTCATTCTCTCCCCGCTTCGCGTTTTCGCCGGCCCGCTCGTCATCGAGGTTGCGCTGGCCTAGGACTGTTGGGCCAGCACGACTACTGTGCCGCAACGGTCCGACAACTACGCGGCTGGGCGCCCGAGCTGAAGGGCGATGGCGTCGCGGATGGCTGCCCGGTCGCCTCGATGGCAATGTCGCTGTCGGACCATCGTGCCAGGATGCGGTCCCAGGGGGCGGCAGCCAAACACCACCACCAGGAGGAGGGGCCATGAATCATCGCTTCACGTTGGTCCTTGACCGCCCGCCGAGCAAGACGGACGAAGACGCCTTGTTCGACGCGGGATGTGACGATGCCACGCTCGAGGTCAGGAACCAAACCGGACTGGCGCACTTCGACCGCGAGGGCGTGAGCCTGATAACTGCGATCGTGTCTGCCGTGCTCGAGGTCCGGTCAACTGGGATCGGCGTGCGTTCGGTTGGCACTGACCCCGAGCTTGTTTCGCTGCGGGAAATCGCTGATCGCACCGGGCGGACGTACGAGAGCGTCAGGCTGCTGAGCACAGGAGCCCGTGGTCCAGGCGGCTTCCCGGCTTCCCTGACCAGCAACGGCCCCGCCGTCTACCGCTGGGACCGGGTAGCGACCTGGTTCGGCGCCGAGGCGGGCACTGCTGAGCGCGGTACGCTCGCCATGCTGGAACTTGCGGACGCGTTTGTGCGGGCGACTGACCCGGAGGCTCTGGTTCGACTTGAGGACATCAAGGAACTGGAGCGCCTCCTGGCAGCTTGAGCCGGTCGGCATGCCAGCGCTTGTCGCAGTCGCGCACATCGAGAGTCACCCGCGCCACCCCGATAGCTTGGGGCCATGACCCAAGACGGACTCGCCGTTTCGATTTCGTTCGAGGCGCGCTACGGGGCAGGTCAGGATCGCACTCTGGTCCTGGGCGGGGGCGGTCTGTTCTTCGTCGCGTGGCAGGTGGCCTACCTACACGAGTTGGACAAGGCCGGCGTCCGGTTGAACTCCGCCGAGGTGGTCGTTGGGACGTCGGCCGGTTCTCTGATAGCGGCGGTCCTGACCGCGGGCCGTCTGGGACGCCTCGCCGCCGAGACTGCCTTCATGAGTAAGCGGCCCTCACTGCTGGCCGCCCTGGCTCCCGCATCTGGGCTAAACGAGAGCCAACTGAGGGCCGTGCAGATGTTCCGCGAAGCTACCAACGCGGACCCGGTAACGGTTCGTGGCATCGGGCACGCGGCGTTGGCGGCGGATACGCCGTCATCGGCACAGATGCGGCGCCACATCGGCCTGGTAGTTGCCAAACGCGTGTGGCCATCTCCGGCGCTGAAGATCTCCACGGTCGATGCGTTCTCGGGCCAGCGCTTGATCATCACCGACAAGGCAGGTGTTTCGCCGGTACGAGCCGTTGCCGCGAGCAGCGCCGTCCCCGGCTTGTTCAGCCCGCAGCCGCTGCTTGACCGGCGCTGCATGGACGGCGGCGTTTCGGGAACCGGAAGTCATTGCGATGTCGTGGCCGGATCGGGCAGGGCCCTTGTGATCTCCATGCTGGCCCTGTCCAACAAGGACTACAGCGGCATGACGAACGCTGTCGGTGGCTTCGATCGCGAGGTGAGTGCACTCGCGGAGACGGGCACACGCGTCATGGCCCGGGGCCCCGAGCACGTTGAGGAGGATGAGTTGATGTCACCTACGTCGGTGGTGTCGGCTATGTCCCAGGGTAGAAGGCAGGCGATACACGACCTGCCGGAAGTGGCGGCGTTCTGGGGCTCCTAGCGATGCGGGATCAGCTCACCTTCCGAGCCCCCGGGGGCAATCATGGAGTCATGGATACCGTCGGCGGACCGCTGCATGTGTGTCCGGGCGTCGCCATCCCGGCGGATGAACTGACCTGGAGGTTCAGCCGCTCGTCCGGGCCGGGCGGGCAGTCGGTGAACACGACGGATTCTCGGGTCGAAGTCAGGTGGGACATCGATAGGACCGTGGCGCTGTCCGAACCGCAGCGCGAGCGGTTGAAGCAGCGGTTGGCCCAGCGACTCGTCGACGGCGAGCTCCGCGTCGTGGCGGCGGAGCATCGCAGTCAGTGGCAGAACCGGCGAGTGGCGCTACGGCGATTGGCGGATCTGATCGCGTCGGGATTGGCTCCCGATCCCCGTCGGCGTAGGGCCAGCCGACCAAGCAGGGGGTCGGTCGAGCGGCGGCTGTTGTCGAAGCGGCACCGGTCTCAGCTGAAGCAGCGTCGCCGACCGCCGCCGGAGGAGTGACGCGAGTCGGGCTTGTTGCGGGTGGGTACTCACGAGCCAGCCCAGCGGCGGAGCTACATTGACAGGCGTCGATGTAGGGTGTTGGATCGACATCGACGGTCGTCGATACGATCGTGAGTTCAGCGGACGCGCGCGCCTGAAGCGCGCGATGGGAAGGCGGATCGAATGACTGAAACTGCGTGTTGCCCGGCAGTCGAAGCGGTGACCTCGGTGCCGGACTGTTGCCCGGCGGCCGAGGCGGTGAGCTCGGGGCCGGACTGTTGCCCCCAGGGGCCAGCGTGTTGCCCCCAGGGCCTTGGCAAGCCGTTGAGCAGGGACTGCGCCGAATCCCTGGCGGCGTTGTTCCGCGCGATCGCCGATCCGGCCAGGCTGCAGTTGCTGGCGCTGATCGGCGCGAGCGAGAAGGGCGAGGTCTGCGCGTGCGACCTCATCGAGCCGGTGGGTCTTTCGCAGTCCACTGTGAGCCATCACCTGAAGATCCTGGTTGATGCCGGACTGCTTCATCGCGAATCCCGGGGAACGTGGGCCTGGTACTCGCTGGCCCAGGACAGGCTGTGTGAGCTGGCGGCGTGCCTGTGGGGCGCGGGCAGTTCCAGAGCGGGGACCGAGCGATAGGCGTCAATGAAAGGCTCTTGTGACATGTCTGTGGGTTGGAGAAGCAGCGCACTCGGGCGGGGGCGGCAGAGTGCCATTGAAGGATCTGGGTGTCCATTTTGTCCGGTTCCTGGACAGCATCGACCCGTTGTGGTCGCTAAGAACGCGGATTCCGGGCCGGTAGCGACCATTACGGGCAGATTCCGGGGCGCGGCGTGCCTGTGGGGCGCGGGCAGTTCCAGAGCGGGGACCGAGCGATAGGCGTCAATGAACTTGGGGTAACCCCCCAGGCAGTCCGCGACCTGAATGGAGACACGCGCCGTTGAAACCCTCAGTCCTGTTCGTCTGCATACACAATGCCGGGCGCTCTCAGATGGCGGCCGCGTATCTAACGCATCTGGCCGGCGACCGGATAGAGGTCCGCTCCGCCGGTTCCGCGCCTGCCGAAAGCGTCAACCCGGCGGTCGTCGAAGCGATGCTGGAAGAGGGGATCGACATCTCGGCGGAGATTCCGAAGGTCCTCACCACCGACGCCGTGCGCGAGTCCGACGTTGTGATCACGATGGGCTGCGGCGACGTGTGCCCTGTCTTCCCGGGCAAGCGGTACGAAGACTGGGTTCTGGAAGACCCCGCTGGTAGAGGCGTCGCGGCGGTGCGGCCCATCAGGGACCAGATCCGCGCCCGCATCACCGCGCTCATCGACCAGATCGTGACGAACACCAAATGAGCCAGAACCCCGCGGCCACGTCGGCCGCTGACGTAGACGAGCACGAAGTTCTCGCCAGGCTATCCCTGCTGAACAGATTCCTGCCCGTATGGATTCTGGCGGCGATGGCCGGAGGATTGTTACTGGGGCGGCTAGTGCCAGCTACGCAGGGCGTGCTCGACTCAGTCTCGATCGGCCAGACTTCACTACCAATCGCGTTCGGCCTGCTGCTGATGATGTACCCGGTGCTCGCAAAGGTCCGCTACGAGCGCATGGGGGACTTGACCAGAGACCGGCGGATGTTCGTGCTTTCGCTGGTGCTCAACTGGGTCATCGGGCCCGCTTTGATGTTCACGCTGGCCTGGGTGTTCCTCGCTGACCAGCCCGCGTTCCGCACCGGGGTGATCGTGATCGGCCTTGCGCGCTGCATCGCGATGGTGCTGATCTGGAACGAACTCGCGGGCGGTGACAGGGAAGCCGGCGCGTTACTCGTCGCGATCAACTCGCTGTTCCAGATCCTGGCGTACTCGCTCCTGGGCACTTTCTACCTGCGAATCTTGCCCGACTGGTTGGGCCTGCCGACTCAGGACGTGCAGTTCTCGATGTGGGAGATCACTCAGGCGGTTCTGATCTTCCTGGGGATCCCGCTGCTGGCCGGATACCTCACACGGCGCATCGGCATCCGGACCGTGGGGGTGCGCGCGTACGAAGCAAGGTTCCTGCCCCGCATCGGGCCTTTCGCCCTTTACGGACTGCTGTTCACGATCGTCGTGATGTTCGCGCTTCAGGGCGACGCCATCACCAGCGAGCCGGTTGCTGTGGCCAGGATCGCGATCCCGTTGCTGGTGTACTTCGCCGTGATGTGGGGCGTCTCCTTCGCTGCCGGTGCCCGCGCGGGACTTGGATATCCGAAGACCGCGACTGTCGCGTTCACTTCCGCGGGAAACAACTTCGAGTTGGCGATCGCGGTCAGCATCGGAGTCTGGGGAGTCACCTCTGGGCAGGCACTGGCGGGGGTCGTGGGGCCTCTGATCGAAGTGCCGGCACTGGTCGCGCTTGTGTACGTATCCCTGTGGCTGCGGCGGCGCTTCGTCGACGGCGGCTAAGGTCCTGGGCATCCAGCCGCGGCGCACGAGTGTCCCTGACTAGGGCGCGGCTACCACTTGGGGCGCAACGGCATCCCCGAGACGCCTCCTTCTGAGGTGCGAGTCGCCAGAACCTGGTGGAGTTGGATCACGTTGTGGACGAATCCCCAGCGCGACCCCGCCAGGTAGAGCCGCCAGACGCGCGCTTTCCTCAGGCCGATCTCGGCCACCGCCTCATCCCAGTGCTCGTCGAGATTCTCCGACCACTTCGCGAGAGTCATCGCGTAGTGGACCCTGAAGTTCTCCTCATGCTGCACTTCAAGAGACGCTCGCTCCATCTGGTCGACTAGATGGCCGGCATGCACGAGTTCCCCGTCGGGGAAGATATAGCGGTTGATGAAACCCCGCCGCTTCAGAGTCGCGGCGCCGGTGTCGGATCGGGTGATGCTGTGGTTCAGCAACCTCCCGCCATCCACGAGCTTGGAACGCAGGCTTTGGAAGTACGACGGGTAGTTGGGCTTGCCGATGTGCTCGGTCAGGCCGATCGACGAAACAACGTCGAATGAGGACTCCGGCACGTCTCGGTAGTCCCCGTGACGCACTTCCGCCAGGCCCGACAGACCCTCGTCCTGGAGCATGCGAGCGCCCCACTCCGCCTGCTGGCGCGACAAAGTCACGCCGATCGCCTTGACCCCGTAGTTAGCCGACGCGTGCCGGACCATCCCGCCCCAGCCGCACCCGACGTCAAGCAGGCGCATCCCGGGCTGAAGATCCAGCTTGCGGCACACCAGATCGAACTTCTCGTCCTGAGCCTCGTCCAGGGTGGCATCCGCGGTAGGGAAAACGGCGCACGTGTAGGCCATCGTCGGGCCAAGCAGCCAGCGGTAGAACGTGTTGGAAACGTCGTAGTGATGACTGATCGCTGCGGCGTCGCGCCGCTTGCCGTGCCGACGGCCCGAAAGGCGCACTTCCTCCGGTGGTGGTGGTGGCCGCCTGCGCAACGCGGCGGGTGCGAACTGCTTCGCCAGCCTCGCCTTGTCCGACCAGCTCAAACGGTGCTCGGCCGCGGCTGCAGCCAGGCGTTCGAACGCGGTGTAGACGTCGCCGGTGAAGTCCAAGTCACCGTTGACGTAGGCGCGCGCGACGCCCAACTGCCCAGGGGCAGCCACGATCGCGCTCACCGCGCGGGGAGACTTCACCTCCAGCCGAGTGTCTGAGCCGATGCGCCCCGTCTTGCTGCCATCGAAGGCAACGAACTCGATGTCGATGTCGTCGCCCAAGACCTTCACGAAGACCTCCGCAAGATCCATCGCATACTCCTGTTAATCGTCGGAGGACCGGTCCCGTGGCCGACCCCGCGGCTTCAAGCCTCACGCCGCGGGCTCCGGCCCCGGCACCCGGCCCCCGCCCACGCACTTGTCGTACAGTTCGGCGAACCGGCCGCCGGGATCGTACTTGTGCTTCAGGTTCCAGTACTGGTCCTTACCGTAGATCCTGTAGAACTCGTCGCGGGGGTAGAACGACGTGGAATACAAAGACTTCCGGCCCCCAAGGCGAGTGACCTCGGCCTCGATGCGGCGGTTGATGGTTCCCGATTCGGCCTCGACGCCTTCCGGCACAGGCACGGTCGACCAGAACCCGACGTTGACGTAAGTCGTGTCGGGGTCGAACTGATACAGGGGCCACCGAGCGGCGGGGTCGCGCTGCCGCAGGGGACACAGCCATACAGGGGTAATCCCAACCTCGCGGTGGAAGAAGTCCATGAACTCAGGCAACGCGTCCACCGGCACCTCGACGTCCTGGACGACCGGCTCTCGGGCTGAGCGTCCGCGCAACCGGTCCGCGCGGGCGCTGAGTCCGAACCGGCGGTCCCACGCGACGATGCGCCAGTACACATCACTACGCAGCCGTGACTTCGGCCAGAGTCTGCGAATCACCGGGTTCTGGACTCCGAACGGCCGCGAGCACCAGAACCAATCCGTGTCCCAGCGCCACAGGAAGTCATTGACCGTGAGGATGTCCGACGACCGTTGCTGGATCGACTTGTAGTAGATCCGCATCCCGCGATAGTCGGAAACCGGGCTGTTCGCCACGTCAGCGTATTGGCCCAACGTCAGGTAGGTCTCATCTGGGGCGAACACCGTGCCGTCCACGTAGTCGACGCGCTCGCCATCCCAGAGTCCGTCCCGGGCGATGGCGGCGATCGCAGCCGCGACGTCGGCGGCCGAGCTGAACGGGACGTGTCTGAGACTGACGAAGCCCGGAGCCGGTTCGAGTTCGATCACGAGCCGCAGCGCGTAGCCAAGAGTGCCGTATGAATTGGGAAACCCGTGGAACAGATCTGAATACCGACCGTCCGGTCGCGCGTGAACGATCGTGCCGTCCCCGGTCAGGACATCCATGCTCAGCACTGATTCATGAGGGCAGCCGTTGCGGAAACTCGCGGCCTCGATCCCGAGACCCGTCACGGCACCTCCGAGGGTGATGGTCCGCAACTGCGGCACGCACAGGGGCACGAGCCCATGGGGCAGCGTGGCCGCCACCAAGTCCTCATAGGTTGTGAGTCCACCGACGGTCGCGGTCCGGTTCTCCGAATCGACGCTGTACACGCTGGAGAATTCCGAAAGGTCGAGTTCATGGGCTCCAGCCGAACGGCCCCGGAACAGGTTCGACGTCTTCTTGGCCACGCGCACGCGAGCTTCGTCCGGGATCGACGCCAGGCCGCGCGAAGCCGAGTCAGCGGCTTGAGCGAACCTGCCGTCCGCTGCTGCCGGATCCCCTTGGGCGAGGAGGCCATCACCGTCCATCAGGACGAACGCTACCTGGGCGTTCAGCTCATTGACGGCGGCGAGTCAGCCGAGGCGCCGCCCGGCCGTCCAAAGCGCGACAGCCGCGACCGCGGCCACTGCCCCCGACAGCAGTAGGGGCAAGGTTCCAGATCCCGCTCCCACACCCCACAGCAGCCCCGCCCAGAGCCCGGCGATGAGCACCGCGCCACCGCTTAGCCCCTGCAGAATCCCCTGCGCCCGGCCTCGCACATCGGCGGGGACCAGTACGGAGATCCACGCCTTTCCGACTCCATCGGTGAACGCGGCGAAGCCGCCGTAGATCAAGAACAGAGGCACTACGACCCACCCGCCATCGGTGAGTCCGAGTCCGATGTACCCGATGGCGAAACAAACCAGGCCGAGCGCGTAGACGCGGGACTTGGGCCACCTGTCGGCCAGCGCGCCCGCGGGAAGCGAGATCGCCGCGTAGGACAGGTTGAATACCACGTACACGGCAACGACTCCGGCGGCGGAGAAGCCCAGCTCCGACACCCGCAGAAGAACGAGCGCGTCGGGGAAGTTCACAAGCGCGAACAACGCCAGGACCACGACGACGATCCGGAACTGTCTGGACAACGGCGACCGCTTCACTCGGCTGGTCTTCGCTGGGCTAGTCCTGGCGGCGGATTCCTCGGGGCGAGTGGGCCGCGGCTTGGCCTTCGGTCTGCGGTGCTCTCGGGTCAGCGCGACCAGGAGCACGCTGATGCACGCTGGCACGATCGCTACCCACAGCGCGATGCGGATGTCGCCGCCGGTGGCGGCCAGGACAGCGAGTCCGGCGAGCGGGCCGATGACCGCGCCGAGACTGTCCGCCGCGCGATGGAACCCGAACGCCCGGCCCATCGCGGTCGCCGGCATGTCCTCGACCAGCAGGGCATCCCTGGGCGCTCCTCGGGTTCCTTTGCCGACCCGGTCGATCACGCGGCCCACCAGAACCAGTGGCCATACGAACGAGGCTGCCACGACGACTTTCCCGAGCGCGGCCAGTCCGTATCCGGCGGCGACTAGGGGCTTGCGGCCAACGTGATCTGAGGCTCGCCCGGAGAGGTACTTGACCAGAGCCGAAGCCCCTTCGGCCACCCCCTCGACGAGCCCGACCACTACGGCCGGGGCGCCCAGCACTGAGGTCAGCAGAATCGGCAGCAGTGGGTACAGCATCTCGCTGGCGGCGTCCTGCGCGAGCGACACGGCTGACAAGACGATGAGGTTGCGAGTCAGCCAGGGGTGCCGGGATAGGCGGCCGCTAC
The DNA here is from genome assembly GCA_030700225.1 of Candidatus Nanopelagicales bacterium. Classification (NCBI taxonomy): domain Bacteria; kingdom Bacillati; phylum Actinomycetota; class Actinomycetes; order Candidatus Nanopelagicales; species Candidatus Nanopelagicales bacterium. The sequence continues at coordinate 16,233 of JAUYJT010000018.1, forward strand.
GCGCCCGCGATGGGCGCGGCTCGGCGTCATCGGTTCCCGTTTCCATCGCGCACCAGGCTAGCCGTGACTACGCCAATGGCGTCTGGAGGTTGATGGGCCACCGGACCGCGCCACCGGGCGGTCTGGGAAACTGTCGGGATGCTCGCTTGTGACATGGCTCAGGAAGTGCCCGTGCTACAGCCGTCAGATGACGCGCTCGAAGCTATGCGGGCTCTTGTGTCGTCGGGCCTTCCCGGCGTTGTGATCCAGGACGTGAGGCAGGGCGCTTCGTTCACGATCGTGCCAGCGTCGCAGGTGCTGCGAGTGATGCTCCCCCAATACGTTTTGGACGACGCCGCACTTGCCCGAGTGTGGGATGAGGAGTCCGCGGACACGCTCGCTAGTGGGTTGGCCGGGCATACAGTGGCGGACCTGCTCAATGCCCTGGACCGTGACGATGACGAGCCAAGCCATACCGTCGACGGCGACTCCACCATGATCGAGATGGCGGCCCTGATGGCGGATCTTCGCCTTCCCCTGGTGGGGGTGGAGGACGAGGGGAAGCTCCTTGGCGTGGTCACGGTCCACGAGTTGATCGGGCGTCTGCTGGGATGACCCTTGTCGGATGGATCGCCGTCGCGATATTCGCCGGCGTCTACGTTCTAATCGCGACCGAGCGGATCCACCGCGTCGCTGCTGCTCTCGGAGGAGCCGGGCTAGTCCTGGGCCTCGGAATCCTCAGCTCTGAGGACGCTTTCTACTCCCTTGAAACCGGCATCGACTGGGATGTCATCTTCCTGCTGTTGGGAATGATGCTGGTCGTCGGTGTCATCCGCCGCACGGGCGTGTTCGAGTACATGGCGATCCGATCGGCCAAGCTGGCCCACGGAAAACCCTTCCGGGTGATGGTGCTGCTCATCCTCGTCACCGCGGTCGCCTCGGCGCTGCTGGACAATGTGACAACGCTGCTCCTGATCGCACCAGTCACCTTGTTGGTATGCGACAGGTTGGGCCTGATGCCCGTGCCGTTCCTGATCGCGGAGGCTCTCGCATCCAACATAGGTGGCGCCGCGACCCTCGTTGGTGACCCGCCGAACATCATCATCGCCAGCCGCGCAGGGCTGTCCTTCGTGGACTTCCTGGTCCACATGTTGCCGCTTGTCGTGATTCTGATGGCGTCGTTCATCCTGCTGGCCCGGTTCATGTTCCGCAAGGCGCTGACCGCTGACCCAGCGCGCGCCGAGATGCTCCATGCGCTCGACGAGCGTGAGGCGATCACCGACCCGCGCCTGCTTTGGCGCAGCGGGCTGGTGCTGGCGGCCATAATCGCCGGATTCCTGCTGGAGCGGCAGACCGGTGTTGCGCCCTCGGTGGTGGCGCTGGTCGGCGCTGGGATCATGCTGTTGCTGTCTCCGCTACGGGCCCAGGATCTTGTGGCCGATGTGGAGTGGGAGACCCTGCTGTTCTTCTGCGGGCTGTTCATCCTCGTCGGCGCCCTGGTTCATGTCGGCGCACTGGAGATGATCGCCGAACAACTTGCGGGAGCGACGGGATCAGCCCTCGTCCCGACGATGCTCGTGGTCCTGGTCATGTCGGCGGTGCTGTCCGCCGTTGTCGACAACATTCCGTATGTCACGGCTATGACGCCAGTTGTAGCGTCTCTTATCGCCTCAAACCCAGAGCTGGGCGAGCAGGGGGCGTTGTGGTGGGTCCTGGCTGCCGGCGCTGACTTCGGAGGAAACGCGACGTTGGTCGGGGCCAGTGCCAACGTTGTCGTCGTGGGCATCGCGGCCCGCAACGGGATCAAGATCTCGTTCGGCACATGGCTGCGCTACGGCCTTCCCACCGCCGCGCTAACTATCGCGCTGACCGTGCCGTATATGTTGTTGCGCTACGGCTGAGACGCGGCTGCGGCGAATCCCGCCGCGAGAGCGTCCGCCGCGCGGGTGATGTCGGCGCTGGTTGTCGACTTGCCCAGCGACAGCCGGACCGCTCCAAGTGCCACGTCGCGGTCGACACCCATGGCCGTCAGTGTGGGCGACGGATCCTCACCGCCGGAGTGGCAGGCCGATCCGGTCGACGCCGCGACGTCAGGGGTCGCGTCCAATACCGCGTTGCCTGACACGTTTGGGAAGGACACGTTCAGCGTGTTCGGCAGACAGTTCTCGCGATCACCGTGCCGGACAAGGCCCGGCACTGCTGCCGAGAGTCGTTCCCACAGGGTCTCGCGCAGCTCGGTCAACCTGGGCCGCTCTGTCGGCTGGCTCGCGGCGGCCAGTTCGCATGCCGCTCCCAGGCCGACGACCGACGCCACGTTCTCCGTGCCAGGCCGCAGGCCGCGTTCCTGACCCGCGCCTACAAGAACAGGACGGATGGGAGTGCCGCTGCGCACGTAGAGCGCGCCGACACCCTTGGGCGCGTAGACCTTGTGTCCGGCTATTGACAGCAGGTCAACTCCGAGGTCATCGACGCCTACAGCGATCTTGCCGATCGCCTGCGCGGCATCTGTGTGGGACAGGGCGCCGCATCGATGGGCAGACTCCGCAACCTGGCGTACCGGCATCAAAGCTCCGGTTTCGTTTTGGGCGAGCATCAAGGTGACCAGGGCGACGCTGGCGTCGCACGTCGCGTCGAAGCCCGTCGCGTCGACCGATCCGGTCGCGCCCACAGGCAGTCGGGTGATTCTCCAACCGTCGGCGCCCAGTCGCGCGCACGGCTGAACGGTTGCGGGGTGCTCGACGGTTGAAGTCACGACCCGGTGGCGCGATTGGTCGGCGAGTGCGGCCGCGCCGAGGATGGCGATGTTGTTCGACTCGGTTCCGCCCGAAGTGAAGAAGACCTCGTCGGGCTCGCAGGACAGCAAGGCGGCGACCTGCTCGCGTGCCCTTTCTACGCCCGCGCGGGCCCGCTGGCCCAGAGGGTGGCTGCTGGACGGGTTGCCGAAGTCGCTCTTCAGGTAAGGCAGCATGGCGTTCAGCACTTCGGGCAGAACCGGGGTAGTCGCGTTGTGGTCCAGGTAGATCAAGGTCGCTCCCTTCTCGGCTCAGCGATGACGGTCACCGCTTAGGCGGGCGACTCACAGCCACCGCCGCAGCGGGCGACTCACAGCCACCGCCGCAGGATGCTCTGCTCCAGCAGCAGCTTGCCGATGTGCCAGCGGCGGGCTGGCTTGCGGATCGTCACCGATGGTGTTGGTTCAGCGTAGAAGTCGCCCGAGCCGTAGCCCGCACGGCCCGAGCCAATCTCGATGAAGCAGCCACCGGTGCCGTCGAACCGCGCGGGCGGCTGGTCGCCTCGAATCCGCGCTGCGATGTTGTCGGCGACGGCGTGTCCTTGGGCGTGGGCGAACACTCCCGCGCGCGGAAGGGGCTTGCCCATGGTCAGGGGGATCGAGACGTTGTCGCCGATCGCGTGGACGCCGTCGAAAGCTGTCGTGAGCATGTTCCGGTCGGCTTCGATCCATCCGCTGTCACCAACCAGTCCGGACCCGGCCAGCACAGCGGGGGGCCGTATCGGCGGCATGTACGCCAGCAGGTCGAACGGGACCTCCTGGCCGTCGGCGAAGCTGGCCCGGCCCGGCTCGACGCCGGTGACTTGGTGGGCGGGCTGATAGTCGATCTCGTGCTGGGACAGGATCTGGCGCACGGCCTCGGAGATCGTTGGACCGGCAATGCCCATCGGCGCCGGCTCCGCTGCGTGAATAGCGATTTCGACATCCTGGCGGACGCCGCGGCGCCGCAGGATCGCGTCGGCGAACAGCGCTGCCTCGTAGGGCGCCGCCGGGCACTTGTACAGGGGGGCCGCTGTCATTATCAGGACTCGACCCCGCTCGATGGCGAGCAGTTGATCGTGCAGACGCTCGGCGCCGTCGAGCGTCGCGTAGGTCTGACCAGTAGCCGCGAGGCCCTCTACTTGGTCGCTGGCGTAGTCAGCTCCCAGGGCCACCACGAGATTGTCGGCGTCGATCGTCTGCCCATCCACCGTGGCGGTTCGGTTGCCCGGATCGATGCCGTCAACCTCGCCGATGAGGACTTCGATCCCACGGCGCTCGAGCCTGCGCAGGGGCCGTGTGATCTGAGTCCGAGTGCGTTGCCCGGTCATGACCCACAAGTATGAGGCGGCCAGCGTGAAGTCGGCATCCCGGTTCACCAGGATCACGCGGTGTTCGCGTCCGAGGCGCCGCCTGAGTCGGTTCGCGGTGACGATTCCTCCTATGCCACCGCCGAGAATCAGGGTCGTGGTTCCAGGCCTTGGGCCAGGTCTTGCCATCAGAACACCAGGACCTTTCGCGATGAGGTTGTGAGCGCGGTGAGCTCATCAAGCGTGCTCCGGGTCGCTCCTGGGACGAGATCTTCATCGGTGAGTCCTCGCGCGTCCATGCACGTGCCGCAGGCTAGTACCTTCCCGCTCTTGCGAAGCACCGATGACAGCATCCGCTCGACGTTGTAGTAGCCGTTTGGCGTTGTCTGACCCGACTTGGCGGAGCTGGCTGCGTCGCCCATCAGGAACACAGTCAGGTCGAGATCATCGTTCTTGGTCAGCAGGTTGATCGCCAGCCGCAGCCCGTTGTAGGTGCGCTCTGTTCCGTACGGCGGGTCATTCAAGATCATCAGGATACTCATTGGCGTCTCCGTTGTTGGTTGGTTGACTTGGCCTCTTCCACGATCACGCGCCGACCCGGACCGGCAGCTCGGCGGCCTTCCATTCGGGCAATCCGCCGTCCATCCGAACCGCTGACAGCCCGGCTCGGCGCAGTTCACGCACCGCGCTCGCGGCCATGACGCAGTAGGGCCCGCGGCAATACGCGACAACCGTGCGGTCCCGGGGAAGCTCGGAGATCTGTCGGGACAGTTCAGCGAGCGGCACGCTCACGGCGCCGGCGATGTGACCCGCCATGAACTCCAACTCGGGGCGGACGTCGATCAGGAGTATCTCTCCAGCGGACGCGCGCCGCCGGAGCTCGTCGATGCTGACTGCCTCTGCCCCGTCGACCTCGCCGAAGAACGCCTCAGCGAGTTTGTGGACGTCACCGATCCGGCTCTCTGATAGAGCCCGTAGCGCCTGGTACCCCTTGAGCACGCTGGGGTCCGCGAGCCGGTAGATGACGTTAAGCCGGTCCTTGCGGGAGGCGACGAGCCCCGCGTTCTTCAGAACCTGCAAGTGGCGTGAGGTGTTGGCCATGGTCAGGCCTGACTCGGTCGCGATCGACTCCACCGATCGTTCCCCTTGCGCTAGCACATCGATGATCTCCACCCGTCTCGGACTGCTGAAGGCCGCCGCGGAGCGGGCGAACTGGGTGAAGATCGAGTCCTTGAACTCCCTGCCGCGTGAATCCGTGGCCGTCGGGTCGTGTCTAGCCGTCACGTCTTGCCTAGCCGTCACCTTGTGTCTCCCATCGCCCCAGCGACCGGTGCGCCCGCGTCCCGCGCCGTCCCGCCCCCGTGAGTCTAGCAATCAATTGAATAGTGGTGTAATCCGCCCGTCATCCTCGCCCCCACCCTGGCTCCGCCTCCCTCGCCGCGCCCCGCCTGACTTAGCGGCCGTTCCGGCCAAACGCACCCGTTACGCAAAGAAACGACCGTTCTAACGGGCGCGTCTGTACCCAAGCATGCGCGTCTATCGGG
>JAUYJT010000019.1 GCA_030700225.1 Candidatus Nanopelagicales bacterium
GAGCGGCTGAGTACCGCGGGGCACAGGGGCGGACCGGCTCGTAGTAGTGATGATGGTTCTGTAATGGGGCTGGAGCGAAGGGGCCGGGCGGGTCAGGTCGCCGTGACGCCAACCCAGGTTGGGGAGGAGCGTCGGGGTGGATCGAGGCCGTCGGGGAAGTCGTTTGAGATCGATAAGCACCTGATAGCGGGTGCGTGGGGGCGGGTCCGGGGCAACCGGGGCGCGCCGGGGGTGGACGCGGTCAGCATCGACGTGTTCGGCAGTGATGTCAGGAACAACCTGTACAAGCTGTGGAATCGGATGAGTTCGGGCAGTTACCTGCCCGGGCCGGTGCGGGCGGTGGAGATCCCCAAGGACGCCGGGGCTGGGGTCCGGGTGCTCGGGGTGCCGAATGTGGCAGACCGGGTGGCTCAGACTGCTGCGGCGATGGTGTTGGAGCGGTTGGTGGAGCCGATCTTCCATCGGGACAGTTACGGCTATCGGCCGGGGCGAGGCGCCTTGGACGCGGTGGCGGTGACACGCAAGCGGTGTTGGAGGCGGGCGTGGGTGGTCGATTTGGACATCCAGGCGTTCTTCGACAGCGTGCCGCATGACCTGATACTGAAGGCGGTGGCCGCGCACACCCGGGAACGGTGGGTGTTGCTGTATGTGCGGCGGTGGCTGCGGGCGCCGATGCGGATGCCGGACGGGACGCTGGTGGCGCGGGAGAAGGGGACCCCGCAAGGGTCGCCGATCTCGCCGCTGTTGGCGAACCTGTTCATGCATTACGCGTTCGATATGTGGATGGACCGGGAGTTCCCCGACAGCCCGTTCGAACGGTACGCGGATGACGTGGTGGTCCACTGCGACACCAAGGCCAAGGCCGAGCAGGTCCGCGACGCGGTCGCGGAACGGCTGGCGGGATTGGGGCTGCGGCTGCATCCCGCCAAGACCAAGGTGGTGTACTGCCAAGACGGCAACCGAGCCGAGGATGAAGCCGAACACGTCGGTTTCGACTTCCTCGGCTACACCTTCCGGGCACGCCGGGCGAAGGGGCCCAAGGGCTACTTCGTCGGGTTCCTGCCCGCGATCAGCGACAAGGCCAGGAAAGCAGTCGGCAAGACCATAAGGAACTGGCGGCTGCAACGCTGGGACGGGTCGAAACTGGCGGCGATCGCCGCCTACATCAACCCGGTCGTGCGCGGATGGGTCAACTACTACGGAGCCTTCTACCGCTCCAAGTTGGCCTTCCTGTCATGGCGCATCAACCAGAACCTCATTCGCTGGGCGATGCGCCAACACAAACGACTCAGGGGCAAGCCCAAGCGGGCATGGGACTGGCTGCAGGCCATAAAGGACCGCGAGCCAGCCCTGTTCGTCCACTGGCAACTAACCCCTATCCCCACACGCTGACCCGTGGGAGCCGGATGACAGGAGACCGTCACGTCCGGTTCTGCGAGAGCCGGGGGGTGCAACTCCCCCCGGCTACTCACCTTCGCATCATCTAGCTGCCTTGAGCCTGAACCCGCCGACCGATTCATCCGCGCCGCGCCGCGCCGACCTACCTAGCACAATCAATCGGTGGGTTGAGGGTCAGCGGAGCCGCCGGTAGTACTCCGTTCCGAGGATTGAGCGGAAGACAGGTCGAGGTAGTTTCAGTAGTGCACTAAGGGTCCGAACACTGGCACCCGTGGTCTGGCTGGTGTGCGCGCGCATGGACGCCCGCTTGAAGTCGCAGAAGTCGCGGACATCGACTCGGTGCGTGATCAGGCGGTTCGGGGTGAAGGCGTACTCGAACTGATCTGGGTCGAAGTCAGCGGGGAAGGTGGCGACCGCCCCAGCGGCGCGCACCGCCCAGGCGAAGGGTTCTCTCGGGGCGGTGGCCGCGAATACTCGTTGGACTCCTGAGTCGGCGGCGGCGGCCAGTCCGCAGCGGTAAACGTGCTTGTGGTCGGGATGACCGTATCCGCCTTGTTCGTCGTAGACGACGAGCACTGAGGCGTTTTCTTCCTCGAGGATCAGACGCAGCCGACCAGCAACTTCGTCTGATGGAACATCGCAGAATGCCCTGCCTTGGCCGCTCGGGGAGTGGCCGTCCAATCCGGAGTCCTGGTAGCCGAGCAGGTCGGTGCGGGACACGCCCAGGATCCTGGCAGAGCGAGCGAGCTCACCCAGGCGGCGCCTGCCTAGCCCTCCGCAGCTCATGTCCGCCGACGCGAGTCCGGCCGCCCCGTCCGTGGCGGTGACCAGGACGACCCGCTGCCCCTCCGCACTGGCTCTCGCCATCGTTCCGGCTGTCAGCAGGGCTTCATCATCGGGGTGGGCGTGGAAGAACACGATACTGGCGGGCATGCGGGAATCTTCGCGCAGTGGAGGACATTATGCAGATGGAACGCTCGGGAAGTGCCTTGGGTCGATAGCCTCTGCACGACTGGAGGCTGCCGATGCACGTTGTTCACATCAGTGATTGTTTCTTGCCGCGTCTGGGCGGAATCGAGGTCGAGGTATCCGAGCTGACCCGGCGACAAGTCGTTTCAGGCATGAACGTCACAGTGATTACGGCGACTCCCGGACACGAAGTCCGTCAGGGCAGAGAAGTCGTCAACGGTGTCAATGTCGAAAGAGTTACCGCGCGCCTTCCGTTCGAGGTGCCTATTCACCCACGCACGGTTCACTACGTCGAGCCGATGCTGCGTGACCTCGCGCCTGATGCGGTCCACGTGCACCTGGGCGTTGTCTCTCCTTTCGCCTGGGGTGGAATCAGAGCGGCTGTCAGAGTGGGACTGCCGACACTCGTCACCGTGCACAGCGTCTGGGGTCCGGCGACGCGATCTGGCTACGGTTTGGCCGACAAGCTGATCGGCTGGAGCAAGTCCGGCGTCGTGCCCGCTGCGGTCAGCGAGATGGCCGCGGAGCGAATCAGAATGGTCGCGGGGCCTGGGGTCCGAGTGCTCGTGACCCCCAACGGCGTCGACGCGGATCAGTGGAGTTCTCAGGGCCGGATTCAAGTGCGTGAGCCTGACCCGCTTGTGCCGGTCCGGTTCGTAGCCGCCATGAGGCTGGCGCCGCGGAAGCGGGCGAAGGCGTTGCTGTCCATGTTCGCCGACGCCTGCCAGGAGGTCTCGGACCGGCGCCGCATGACGCTGAGGATCGCCGGAGACGGGCCGCAATTCCATCGGCTTCAAGCACAGATCGTCAGCTCCGGGCTCGCTGATCGAGTCGAATTGCTTGGACGGCTGGACCGGTCCGCGCTGCGTGATCTGTATGTCCGCGCCGACGTGTTCATTCAGCCGTCGATCAAGGAGAGCTTTGGCCTGGCGGCGCTGGAGGCCAGGTCGACCGGATTGCCAATCATCGCACGTTCCCAGACTGGCCTGACCGAGTTCGTCAGGGACGAGCGCGAGGGTCTCCTGGTCGATGACGACGCCGGTATGACCGACGCTATCGTGCGCTTGGCGCTTGATGACAACCTGCGCGGCCGCATAACCAGCCACAACACCAGCACAGAACCGGACCAGACCTGGCCAAACGTGCTGCGGATGGTTGAGGAAGCCTACGAGGTTGCCAAGCTGGTCCATGCCAGGAGTGGCGAGCGCCTACGCTGAGTTTGTGACCAGCGATCCGCTGACGGCCGTGCCGTTCCTGAAGGGGGAGGGAACCGGAAACGACTTCGTCATCCTGCCCGATCCTGAGGGCAAGCTCGACCTGACTCCGGCTCAAGTGTCAGCGCTGTGCGACCGGCGGTTTGGCATCGGCGGAGATGGTGTCTTGCGCGTCGTGGAGAGCGCGAACGACGCCGACGCCGCTCGGTTCGCATCGGACGCGCGGTGGTTCATGGACTACCGCAACAGTGACGGGTCTACCGCGGAGATGTGCGGCAATGGAGCCAGGGTCTTCGGCCGGTACCTGGTCCACGCGGGTTTGGCCAAGGCGGGCGACGTCGCCTTCGCCACCAGAGCGGGCATCGTGTCGGCGAACGTGCCGCGGGACGGCGACGTGTCGGTGGACATGGGACGGGCACGTGGACTTGGGGATGTCCAGGTTTCGGTGTCGGGCCGGACCTGGCCCGCGGTCGGCGTGGCGGCGCCGAACCCCCACGCGGTGGTTATCGACGACGTTGGGCCTGATTTGGACGTAGCGCCGAGTGTTGGGCCGGCTGGGGTCTTCCCGCATGGCGCTAACGTGGAATTCGTTCAGATCGTCGCGGACGACCGCGTGCGCATGAGAGTCCACGAACGAGGTGTCGGACCGACTCTGTCCTGCGGGACCGGCGCCTGCGCCGTCGCATGGGTCATGATGGAACGGCGATCCAGTGTGGGCGACGTCTGGGTGGAGGTCCCCGGTGGTTTGCTGCGTGTGAGCAGGAGTGAGCAGGGGTCGATGATCCTGACCGGTCCGGCCGTTCTTGTGGCGCAGGGAATGATCTTTGAGGAATGGTGGCGCAAGTGATGCGAGACGAGTTTCGCGCGGGTGCCACATCCGACGGCGCTCTGCACTCGGCCGAGCGGGAAACTCTGCGCCGCGTTCCTGGGCTTTCCACTGAGCTGCGCGACGTCAGCGAAGTCGAGTACCGCCAGATCCGGCTCGAACGGGTAGTACTGATGGGCGTTTGGACTACCGGCACCGCTGCGGACGCGGAGAACTCGCTGGCTGAGTTGGCCAGGCTGGCCGAAACTGCCGGTTCTGTTGTGCTGGACTCGTTGATACAGCGCAGGGACAAACCCGATCCGGCCACGTACGTGGGTAGCGGCAAGGCCAAGGAGTTGGCTGAGATCGTTGCCACGGCGGAGGCGGACACGCTGATCTGCGACGGTGAGCTGACCCCTGGGCAGTTGCGCAAGCTTGAGGAGGTCGTTCGGGTCAAGGTAGTGGACCGCACCTGGCTGATCCTGGACATCTTCGCCCAGCACGCCAAGAGCCGCGAAGGCAAGACCCAGGTCGAGTTGGCGCAACTGCGCTACATGCTTCCGCGCCTGCGCGGATGGGGAGAGTCCATGAGCCGCCAGGCAGGTGGGATCGGTACCCGCGGCCCCGGTGAGACGAAGATCGAGACAGATCGGCGGAGGATTCGTACCCAGATGGCTCGGCTGCGCAGGCAGCTCGCGTCCATGGGGAAGACACGTGATGTACAGCGACATGACAGGCAGCGAAGGGCAGTGCCCGCTGTGGCGATCGTCGGGTACACCAACGCTGGCAAGTCGAGTCTGTTCAACAGAATCGCTGGTGCCGACGCGCTAGTTCGCGACGAGTTGTTCGCGACCTTGGATCCAACCGTCCGGCGCGCCAAGACTTCCTCTGGCCGGGAGTTCACGATCTCAGACACTGTCGGCTTCGTGCGTCACCTTCCGCACCAGCTCGTCGAGTCATTCGGCTCGACCTTGGAGGAGGTGCGACGTACGGACCTACTGCTTCACGTGGTGGACGGGTCCGACCCAGATCCGGTCGCTCAGGTGCGCGCGGTACGTGCGGTGCTCGCGGAAATCGATGCCTACGACATTCCCGAACTCATTGTTGTCAACAAGGCTGACATCGCCAGGCCGGAGGCGCTGACACTCATCCGACGGCTCGCCCCATCGGCCTTGGCGGTGTCCGCGCTCACAGGCGATGGCATGCCCGAACTGATGGAGAAGCTGGAGGCGGAGATCCCCGCGCCCGCGGTCGCCGTCAGGTTGGTCGTCCCCTTCGACCGGGGAGACGTCGTGTCGCTGATCTACGCCCGCGGGGACGTCGCCCGGTGCCAGTACGTCGCCAGAGGTGCGGCGGTTGAGGCGTCGGTTCCAGCTTGGCTGGCCGAACGTACTCGCGAGTTCGCCGTGACGCCTGGCAATCCGTGGCCAGACTGGGACAGGTCGGCATAGCGATGGACGTGTCACCAGGGAGGCCGGGCAGCGCCGAACCGCGGGAGGCGCCTGGTGCTGTCACCCACGCGTCAGTGGCGCTACTGGTGGTTTCGGCGCTCCTGGTTCTGACGGCGCTGGTACTCCTACTCCTTGACCGTGCTAGCTACATGATCTTCGAGAGTCAGGCGGGTGGCTTGCTATCGGCGGCGGGGCTGATGTTCAGCGCTGTCGCTGTGCTCGTCAGCGGCGTTGATCGAGCGCGGCGCGAGCCGGGTCAGTCCGGAGTCTGGCTGCGAATCCTCATGGTCGCCATGACGCTGCTGTTGGGAGCACAGGCAGTCGCGGCGGTACTGGATGATATTGACGCGCAGATCTTCGGCGTGCCAGCGGACGCGATCCCGTTCCTGCTCGCTGCTCCCGTGCTTGTGGTGTGTCTGTTCGGGCTTGCGTGGCCCTCCGGTCTGGAGAGCCGCCAATGGCAGGGAATCGTCGCGGACGCCGCGGTGGGCGCGCTGGGCGCCGCGATCATCTGGACGATCCTGATGTTCCCCGGACTGGACTTCGACACGATGGAGTCCAGGTCCGTGCCGTCCGGTTCGATAGGTGTGCAGTTCGCGACGGTGATCGCGGTCTTGGTGCTGGCTGCGGCATCCAGGCGCCGCTCGCGCCTGCCCATCGTCCAAGTCGTTCCGCTGCAACTGTCGGTCCTGGTGTATGTGTGCGCTAGCGCGCTGTCGGATGTTGTCTTGGGATTCGACCGCGAGGCCGTGGTCGCGTTCACGTCTCCCGCTTACGTCGCATCCGCGATGCTGATGGTCACGTTCACCGATCGCCCTGCGAACGAGCATGAGCGTCCTCGTGACCTGTGGTTGCGTGACACTTGGTCCAGCATCGTCCCGCTGAGTCCGGTCGCCTTGGCAGCGGGTGGGCTGCTGCTTCTGCTTGTGCAGGGTTTCCCGGCCTCCGGGGTTGCGGCTGGCGCGGTCGCTGGCATCCTCCTGGCCCTCATGCTCACCGTGATTTGGTTGCGTCACATCGCGGCGGAAGATGTGCGCCGGGCATCGGTCGCAGTCGCGAGTTCAACGTTGCATCAGGCCACTGGACAGGCGTGGTTCCAGACGTTGATCAGAGACAGCAAGGAACTGGTTCTGGTGACCGACAGGGGCGCCAAGATCGTGTACGTCAGTCCTTCGGTGTCCCGTCTAGTCGGTGTGAAGCCAGAGGATCTTCTAGGAAGATCCGTGGATTGCATATCCAGCGGATTGACCCGGGAGGCAGTGGTCGACGCGGCCGGGCTCGGCGAGGCCAAGGCGTACGCACACGTGGAAGTAACGGTCGTCGACGCGGCCGGCGGGGAGCGCGGAATCCGCTTCGCGGTCTCGGCGTTGACAGGGCTGGGGTCAGAGGGGTACGTGCTAACCGGCCACGACGTGACCGACACCCGGAGGATGCGGGCCTTGTTGGGGGAATCTCGGAAACGGGACGCCCTGACTGGTCTGCTCAGCCGCGAAGCGTTTCTGGCAACAGTTGAGGACGCGCTCGAAGTCGCCTCCTCTAGCGGTCTTGCCGTAGTGGAGATCGACCTGGTTGGGTTCCGGGCGCTCAATGACACCCGGGGGCATGCGACAGGCGACGAGGTGCTGCGCGGCGTGGCCGACGTGCTCGAAAGGTCACGCGGACCAATCCTGGCGGTGACGAGGATCAGCGGGGACGATTTCGCGCTTCTTCTGCGCGATCAGGAGATCGATGTCGCTGTGGAGGTAACGGTGTCTGAGATCCGTGCCGGACTGCGCTCGATACCGCTCAGTGGTGGCGATAGCGTTTCATTCCGAGTCGCGGCCGGATACGCCACTACTACTACTGAGCGGGTCGGGTCAGCCGGGCTGTTGGAGAGGGCGGACCTAGCGGTGGCACGCTCGGCCGCTGATCCCGAAGTGACCTTGGTCCGTTACGAGCCAGCGATGAGAAACGCTCTCGTGGAGCAGATGCGATCCACCGAGGAGATTGAGCGTTCGCTGTCCCGCGAAGACTTCGTGCCGCACTACATGCCGGTGGTTCGACTGCGCGACGGTAAGACTGTGAGCATCGAGGCGCTCGCTCGCCGCCGACTTCCAGGAGGGCGCTGGGAGCGGTCGGAAGCGTTCATTTCGCTTGCCGAGCGCGCTGGTCTAGTGGCCTGGATGGATCACGATGTGCGCAAGCGTGCGTTCGCGGACATAGCGGCGCTACAGGATATATGCCCCGGCTTGACGGTCTCGGTGAACGTGTCTCCAATGGAGTTCTCTGACGATTTGCCCAATGACATCGCACAGCAGATTGACCAGGCCCGGATAGATCCAGAACTGATCATCGTTGAGATGACCGAATCCACGGTCGCCAAGTCCAGTGAGCTGTCGCAGGCGATAATCTCCCGACTTCGAGGTATGGGTTGCCGCGTGGCTCTGGATGACTTCGGCACGGGCTACTCGTCGCTGAGCGGTCTGGGCACGATGGAACTGGACATCCTCAAGATCGATCGATCGTTCGCTTCGGACCTGGGTACTAGCTTCCGCGCGCAGTCCGTCATGCGGTCCATTACCAAGCTCGGGCACAGCCTGGGTCTGATCACCGTGGCCGAAGGCGTATTGACCACAGAGCAGGCTGACCTGCTCAAGGGCATGGGTTGTGAATGGGCACAGGGGCACTTGTACGCGGAGGCTCTGCCCTTCTCAGATCTGGTGGAGTGGTTGGCTGTCGAGGGCAATGCAGGGGCCGCGCATCGGCAACACGCGGAAGATCCCCAGATATGAGATCCCTCTCCGAGGGCACGCCAGCGAGGCTCTAGTGTGACTTGGTGGATGACCAGTTGCTCGCCCGCGTGGTTTCCGAGCTGGGTGGTACTCGCCGACCGAGCCAAGAGAAGATGGTCGCCGCGGTCGCGCGGACTATAGCTGCCCGCGAGGTGTTGCTCGTCCAGGCGGGCACCGGCACGGGCAAGTCGATCGGGTACCTGGTCCCGCTGGCTGCTGCGCAGACGGGATCGCGGCCCGCGGTGGTGTCGACCGCGACGCTTGCACTGCAACGGCAGCTCCTTCGAAATGATCTGCCAGCTGTCGTCGCGGCGAACGGCGGACAGGTCAGCTACGCGCTCCTGAAGGGCCGCGGGAACTACCTGTGCAGCGCTCGTCTGGCGGGCGGGGACATGGGCGAGGAGTCGCAGGAGCTGAATCTGGGCATCGACTTGGGCAGGCTCGAACGCCAGGCCGTGTCTGTGCGCGAATGGGCCGACCGGACGAAGACCGGCGATCGGGACGACTACCCAGGCGACATAGACGGCCGAGTGTGGCGTTCCCTGTCGGCGACCGGACGGGAATGCGTGGGGCCGTCTCACTGTGCGTTCGCGGGTGAATGCTTCAGTGAAAGGGCACGCGGGGAGGCTGCAAGTGCCGACATCGTCGTCACCAATCACGCGGTTCTGGCGTTGGACGCCATGGAGCGCTCGCAGCTCGTGCCGGAACACGCGACTCTCGTCATCGATGAGGCACATGAACTTGTCGCTCGGATGACATCCGCCGCAACGGTCGAATTGACCCCGGGCCTGGCCAGGCGCTCCGCCCTGCTGGCTAGGGGTCTGCTTTCCGCACATCAAGTGGAGCCGTTGGGTAAGGCGATCGACGCCCTGGAGTCCGCTCTGCTGGAGCTCGAGCCCACGCGGTTCACGGAGCTTCCCGAGTCGGTAGTCGACCCGATCGCCGCGTTGCGTGATGCCGCTCACCTCGCGCGTTCAGACCTGGCGGGCCTGGCTGATGGCGACAACGCCCGCCGCCATAGAGCGGTGGCGGCCGTTGACGAGGTCCACGCTGTGGCCGGGCGACTGTTGTCGTTGTCCGACTCGGATATCGCGTGGGTCGGTGGCGCGTCTCCAGGATTGTCCGTGGCTCCTTTGTCGGTGTCCTCGCTGATCGCGAACAGCTTGCTGAGCTCGAAAGCCGCGATCCTGACAAGCGCGACGCTGACGCTCGGTGGCGACTTCGACGCGATCGCCGCAGACCTTGGGTTAGGGGCATCCGGTTCGCTTGAGTGGACTGGCATCGATGTCGGGACTTCGTTCGACTACAAGCGGCAGGGGATGCTCTACGTCGGCGCCGATCTTCCCCGGCCCGGGCTCGATGGACCGCCTGATGAGGCGATAGAACGCGTCAGTGAGCTTATTGAAGCGGCTGACGGCCGGACATTGGTGTTGCTGTCTTCCTGGAGGGCGGTGGATCGAGTGGGGGCGGCGGTAGGCGAGTCCGCACCTTCTGGAGTCACAGTGATGGTCCAGCGCCGGGGTGAGCCAGTCGGGCGCCAGGTCGAGGAGTTCCGAACCGAGGAGCGTTCGGTCCTGATCGGGACAATGTCGTTGTTCCAGGGTGTAGATGTGCCGGGGTCTTCATGCCTGTGCGTGATCATGGATCGGATTCCCTTCGCGCGTCCCGATGACCCGATCATGCAAGCCCGCTCGGCGTGCGTGGACTCGCTTGGCGGCAGCGGGTTCATGTCAGTCTCGGTCCCTCGGGCCGCGCTCCTGCTCGCCCAAGGCGCCGGTCGTTTGATCAGGCGCGATGACGACTTCGGAGTGTTCGCGATTCTTGATCCCAGGATCGCTCAGGCCCGCTACTCAGGATTCCTGCTGCGCTCTCTTCCGCCATTCTGGCGCACGGAGGACAAGGAAGTGGCGTTCGCGGCTCTGGCACGATTGGCAGCCAGCGCGAACTCGGCTCTCGCGCCGAGCTTGTCAGGTGCTGCCAGCGTTGGAGGCGATCGAGCGGGATGAGTCAGATACGCCTGAGCACGCTGACGACCTTGCCAAGAATCCTGGCGTCGTCTCCGAGGATTGGTTCGTAGGCCGGATTCTGCGGCAGCAGCCAGACATGGTCATCGCGCTTGCGCAACGTCTTGACCGTTGCTTCGTCGTCGAGAATAGCCGCGACGATCTCGCCGTTCTCAGCTTCAGGCTGCCCACGCACAACCACGTAGTCGCCGTCACAGATAGAGGCTTGGACCATGGAGTCTCCGACAACGCGAAGCAGGAAAAGGGTCCCGTGGCCGACGATCTCCCGCGGCAGAGGGAAGACTGCCTCCACGCTCTGTTCGGCCAGGATCGGACCTCCAGCGGAGATTCTGCCGACGAGTGGAACGTAGACAGCGCCGGACGTGCCCCCGGCGCCGTCGGTGTCATCAGGAGATGCCGAGGTGAGGTCGATGATCTTCGCGTGGGCCGGGTCGCGATCGCGACGACGTCCTGCACTGACCTCAGTGACTGACTCCGCTTTCTCGGTCAGAACCAGGGCCCGCGGGCGGCGGGGATCACGACGCAGGAACCCCTTCCGCTCCAAGGTGTGCAGATGATGCGCCACCGTCGACGGGCTTGTCAGACCGGTGGCCTGGCCCACTTCGCGGATGCTGGGTGGGTATCCCCGCTCGGTCACCGAGGCGTGAATCGCTTCCAGGATCGCCCTCTGCCGCTCGGTCAGGCCATGACCCGCCCCGCGGCTCGCGGCTGATCCTGGGTTGGTCCGTTCTTCGCTGTCTCGGTCTGACATGACGTACTCCCGTCGCTTGCGGTGTCGCCGATTCCCTTACGGCATGAGAGTAGCGTGCCTTGGCGGCTCAGCCAAACAAATGTTCGAATAGATCTGGATCGTGTCGGACCTTCCTGATACAACTATCGCAGAGCATCGAACGGGTGTTCGACCGTTGTCGACCAGAGCGGGTGGGCAGGAGTTGAAGGAGAGGTGTCATGGCGAGCCTTGCTATTGAACTGAGTGGAATGACCGCACGACCGAGCTGGATCGCGGAGCCATTGCGCATGCGAGCCCGGTCGCAGGCGGCGGATGGGGTCTGGCCCGGCGCCAGCGGGGAGCTGCGGTGGAGAGCTAGGGCTCGCTGGCTCGCTGGGCTACTGCTCGCCGTGGGCGTGGTCCTGTGGTGGCCTCCCGCGACCAGCGCTGACGGGAGTGCGTCGTTGGAGATCGGAACTTCGCTGAGGACATCTGGAGGGGATGGCGCGATTGTTGAATCCGTGCCCGCCCTTCGAGAGCACGTGGTTGGACCAGGTGACACGGTCTGGGATCTGGCTAGTTCGATGACCGGAGGCGGAGATCCACGCGAGATGGTCGATCGGATCCTTACCCTGAATGGTCGTAGCGCGGCGGCGCTTCGTACGGGGTCTGTCCTATTGTTGCCGACACAGGGTGAGTGAGGGCGACACGCCGAGAGTCGCAGGGACCTTGCGCAGCGCTTGTGAAGCTTCTAGTGTCACTACATCTAGTAGTGAAGAGCATGTGATTCGTCTACAGGTTGTGGTTGTGTCCGGATGTGACCGAGAGGTCCATCGGATAGGAGACGGCCAGTAGTCGGTCGCTATTCGGAGGAGTTGCCAGATGCAGTGCCCCTTCTGTCGCAAGGCGGATTCGCGAGTAGTTGATTCGCGGGCGAGCGATGAGGCCAGCTTGATTCGCCGTCGTCGGCAGTGCCCAGACTGTGGACGACGCTTCACGACCGTGGAAACACCGAGCCTGAACGTGTTGAAGCGTAGTGGGGCGTCCGAGCCGTTCACCAGGGCGAAGGTAGTAGCAGGCGTGAGCAAGGCGTGTCAGGGGAGACCGGTCAGCGGCGATGACCTGGCCAGACTGGCGCAGCAAGTTGAGGATGCGGTGAGGCAGTCAGGGTGCGCGGAGGTCCCCAGCGGCGAGGTGGGACTGGCGATCCTGGGACCGTTGCGCGACCTTGACGAGGTCGCGTACCTGCGCTTCGCGTCTGTCTACAGGGGATTCAGTTCTTTGGCGGATTTCGAGAAGGAGATCTCGGATCTTCGGTCCGCTGGTGACGATCAGGCTGGCGTCGAGCCCGCAGCGGAGTAGCAGCCCAAACCTCTGGTGAGCAGCCAGTCGCAGTAGAAGGAGAGTCGGATGACGGAGATCAGCGCTGATCGCAGGGGCCTGAAGGTTGGCCACACATTCAGCACCGATGGAGTCCACCCATTCGACGAGGTCGTCTGGGAGCGGCGAGACGTCACGCAGACGAACTGGAGGACGGGCGAGGTTGTCTTCGAGCAGCCTGGAGTTGAATTCCCCGAGTCATGGAGCGTGAACGCGTCCACGATCGTCGCGACGAAGTACTTCCGAGGAGCGTTGGGCACCGAGTCCCGGGAATGGTCGCTGAAGCAGCTCCTGACACGGGTCGTCGACAGATACGTGACCCTTGGCCTTGACAACGGATACTTCGCGACCGAGGCCGACGCGGAGGTCTTCGGACAGGAGCTGATCTGGCTGTTGCTTCATCAGCACTTCTCGTTCAACTCGCCTGTGTGGTTCAACGTCGGCACCTCAAGCCCCGAGCAGGTATCGGCCTGCTTCATCTTGTCAGTTGACGACACGATGGATTCGATCTTGAACTGGTACCGGGAGGAAGGCCTGATCTTCAAGGGCGGCTCCGGAGCGGGTCTGAACCTGTCCAAGATTCGCTCCAGCAAGGAGCTGTTGAGATCCTCTGGCGGAACCGCGAGCGGTCCGGTGTCGTTCATGCGCGGTGCTGATGCCTCCGCCGGGACGATCAAGTCCGGTGGTGCGACTCGGCGGGCCGCGAAGATGGTGGTTCTGGATGTGGATCATCCGGACATCGAGGAGTTCATTGAGACCAAGGTCCGGGAAGAAGAGAAGATCCGCGTCCTGCGAGACGCTGGCTACGAGATGGACCTCGACGGTCGCGACATAACGTCTGTTCAGTACCAGAACGCGAACAACTCGGTCCGGGTGTCGGATGAGTTCATGCGTGCGGTTGACTCCGATTCTGAGTTTGCCTTGGTTGGACGCACGACGGGTGAGGTCATCGAGAAGGTCGATGCCAAGCGACTGTTTCGCAAGATGGCCGAAGCTGCCTGGGCGTGCGCTGACCCAGGAATTCAATACGACGACACGATCAACGACTGGCACACCAATCCCGAGGCCGGCCGAATCACGGCGAGCAATCCGTGCAGTGAGTACATGTCGCTCGACAACAGCTCCTGCAACTTGGCGTCGCTCAACTTGCTCAACTTCCTGTCGGACACTGACACGTTCGACACCGAGCGTTTCGTCAAGGCCGTGGAACTGATCATCACGGCGATGGACATCTCTATCTGTTTCGCGGCTTTCCCAACAGAGGCGATAGCTCAGACCACGCGGGACTTCCGCCAGCTCGGACTGGGGTACGCCAACCTGGGCGCTGTTCTGATGGCGTCGGGTCTCGCATACGATTCCGATGCCGGCCGGGCGTTCGCGGCTGCGGTGACCAGCGTAATGACCGGTACGGCTTACCGCCGGTCCGCGGAACTGGCCTCTGTTGTCGGCCCCTATGCGGGGTACGCGCGGAACGCTGAGGCGCACATCCGAGTCATGCGCAAGCACGCTGGCGCGACGGATTCCATCAGGTCCGTGTCCTCGTTCGACCGCGACGTGATCAAGGCGGCCGCTCATGCCTGGCGCGAGTGTCTTGACATGGGAGCCAAGAACGGTTGGCGGAACGCGCAGGCTACGGTCCTTGCTCCTACGGGGACTATCGGCTTCATGATGGACTGCGACACAACCGGGATCGAGCCGGACTTCTCCTTGGTGAAGTTCAAGAAGCTCGTGGGCGGCGGATCCATGCAGATCGTCAACCAGACAGTCCCGAGAGCCTTGCGCAAACTTGGTTACCCCGAGGAGACGATCGAGGCGATCGTTGAGCACATCGCGACCAATGGCAATGTGCTCGGCGCTCCCGGTCTGCGTGAGGAGCACTATTCGGTGTTCGACTGTGCTGTGGGCGAACGCGCCATTACCCCCATGGGGCATGTTCGGATGATGGCCGCGGTGCAGCCGATGCTGTCCGGCGCGATCTCGAAGACCGTGAACCTGCCCAGCGAGGCAACGGTCGAGGACGTCGAGGACATCTACTATCAGGGGTGGCGACTGGGACTGAAAGCCCTGGCTATCTACCGCGACGCTTCCAAGGTGGGTCAGCCGCTGTCCGGCTCAAAGGCCGCGTCCGCTGATTCCGATGAGGAAAGCCAACAGCGTCCCACCCGTCGCAGGCTCCCGAAGAAGCGTCCTTCGCAGACCGTTTCGTTCGCTGTAGGCGGGGCGGAAGGCTACATGACTGCTGGTTCGTACCCTGACGATGGTTTGGGCGAGGTGTTCCTCAAGCTCGGCAAGCAGGGTTCAACATTGGCTGGCGTGATGGACGCCTTCTCGATAGCGGTCTCGATTGCCCTGCAATATGGTGTGCCGCTGGACGCGTTCGTATCCAAGTTCGTGAACATGCGGTTTGAGCCAGCGGGAATGACTGATGACCCGGACATCCGGATGGCCCAGTCGATCATGGACTACATATTCCGCCGGTTGGCGCTTGACTACCTGCCGCACGAGGAGCGGTCGGCCCTGGGAATCCACACTGCCGAGGAACGCGCACGCGCTCTCGCCGGAGAGAAGGGGGCGATCGCGGAAGAGTCCGAAGCGGATCTGGACATAGATGCTTTGCGCCAGTCAGCGCCTGTGAACATCGAGTCTGGAGGCGTCGGCGGTGCCCATTCCACCGCGGAACTGATGGAAGTGATAACCGGCGAGTCCGCTGACGCCCCGCTGTGCATGACCTGTGGGATCAAGATGCGGCCTGCCGGTTCGTGCTACGTCTGCGAAGGGTGCGGATCGACAAGCGGGTGCAGCTAGTGGCTGGGGTCAGATGGAGAGAGCAACGAGGGCTTCTATCTGGTTGATGTGCTTATCGACGTCTGGGATCTCGCCCGCGTCCCAGAAAGCCGACGAGGTCTGTGAAGACGCGCGGGCCTCATCGAGCCGATCACGCTGATCGGCCAGGAACGCCAGGATGATGGCTGTTGAGAACGGTGCGGCCACCTCGTGTGGTCGGGCAAGAGTGTGATCCAGTGCGCCGCTCCATCGGCCGCTGAATGATTCCAAGAGCGGGATCCACTCGGATCGCACAAGGTTCACTTCAGCCCCTATCGCCTTGGCGTCGGGGGTGGCGACGCGGAACCCGCGCCCGCGAAGCCGAGGGGGTCGCGCGCTGAGCACCGCGTCGCGAGGGGGGTGGGACCACTGCCACAGCGGCAACTGGCGAAGCACGTTCCAGATCCGCCCGTTGTAGAGGAGGACCGCCGGGTCGAACTCGAACTCGCCCGTTGACAGGCCGTCCTTGATCGTCGGGAGCGCTATCAGGCCGGATGAGCCGTCTGGCAGGTCCACTTCGAGTCGGAGCATGCCCGCGTTGCGCCGCGCCTTCAGTGGTCGGCCCGAAACCGTGGTTCCGGCGAGTCGGTCTATGACTTTGACGAATGCGTCGCGCTTCGCGTCGCGGAGCGATCTGGTCTCGGCCACGGTTCGATCCTCGCATCCGTCCCGGCTGCGCTTCGGGGGAACGTGGACCCTAGTCCGTGTAGTAGTAGACGTTGCCGACCGGAGGCTCCACACCGTGGTCACTGCACCACTGCGGGAAGTCCTGGCCGCCGTCGGACTCGAAGGCTCGCCAAGCGTCGAGCAACTCCTGCTCGCGCCGAGCCTCGGCAATCAGGGGGTCCTCTGGTTGAGCGCCCGGCACGTCGTCCCCGAGGAGTTCGCGAACCTCGGCGAGCCTGGCCTGGTTCGTGTCGGGGTCGTCTAGGTAGACGGTCTCCATGAGGTGATGCGAGGCGCTGTCCACGTAGCCAAGGAGGAAGTCGGCCAGCAGTCGTCTGATCTCGACCGCATCCGGCGTGTGTACGAGTTGCGCGCGGAGTATCTGGAGTACCGCTTCTGGATCGTCTGGGATGTGCTCGGCAAGATCGGACGCGAAGCGAGAGGCCAACCAAAGGGTTGCTCGCGGGTCGTCGGGACGCGACTCACGCCACTCCAGCAGAGTGGGTACGACAACCGCCGAGCGGAGTGGGAACGGGACCACGGGCTGAGTGATTACGCCGGGGCCAAGGACTTCGGTCAACAGCCACGAGACGAAGTCCCAGCGCGCCTGGAGAGGCTCCTGGCGCAGACTCTCGGCGAAAGCCGTGATCTCGCGAAGGGCTTCAGCACGCAAGCCCTTCTCCTGTAGACCGGCGAACCTGGCGTATCCGGGCCAGCGCGTCTCAGAGCTAGCCAACTTCAGCTGGTCGAACGTCTCGCCGCGCCAACTGAATCCGCCCACGGCGCGAGCGTATGTGTTGACCGCCAGGCTGGCTGAGGATGATGGCGTCACGGTGGGCTGATCTTTCAGCGACGCGAGGGCCGCATGGGACCCGGTCATGTAGTTGTTCATGTGCGTCGTCATAGTGAGGATGTAGCGAAGGATGGGCGACGGCCCCTCCGTTTGTCTTAACGGACACGGAAGGGCCGTCTTGGTGCATAGGAGTGCACCCGATGATGACAGTAGGGGTAGACGCCGCAGCAGTCGAACGCGACCTGTATTCGGGGTTGTTGGGCTGCCCTGTGGGCGGCTGCGGGGCTGTGCTCGGCCCCCGCAGGAACCCGTCCCGTACCGCCTCCGGCTAGGGCGGGGGTCTTCGCCATCGGTGTCGCGGTGTTGGGGTGACGGTCCACCACGGCTGGGATGGATCGCCTGCGGGGGGTTCCCCGACCCCGGGTTGGCCCGCCCCGGGTTGGTCTGGCTCGGTGTCGCGGGTCAGTTCCCACCGGCCGAGGTCGAGTTGACGGTGATGTGGCCAGCAGACGCTGGCCAACGAGTCCAGGTCGGTCGCGCCTCCCAGGGACCACGCGG
>JAUYJT010000020.1 GCA_030700225.1 Candidatus Nanopelagicales bacterium
GCTGATCACCCGCCGCGCCTACGGCTTCCACTCCGCCCACGCAGCCCTCGCCCTTGTCATGCTCTCCTGCGGCCCCATCGACCTACGCCTCCCTCACGAGCGGCCGACCCGATGACCCACATTCATGCCGGGAGAGCCCACATTTCGGGTGTACCGGGGGCCATCCAGCTCACCGAAGGAGTCCAGGTGGTCTCCCCCAAAGGGCGGTACCCCCAGCGTGTCGGCCATGATCGCGGCCAGGCACTCCCCCGAGGGCATGCCCATCTTCGCCGCACCGGCCCAGCAGCTGCTCCACGACCCCGATCTCGCCAGCAACGTGTGCGATCGGGCGGCTGGTGTCGATAACCAGTCTTGCCGCCTCCCGGCGAAACGTCGGCGTGAATCTCTTCCGTTGTGCTCCCATACGAACATCCTCCCTGCCAAGCATCAAACCCGGCGGTCAAGGATGTCCACCCAAAGGGGTCAACCCCACCACAGCTATGCGAGCACATTTCGTGAGTCTCTTCGAACCACCCCAAGCCGACCTCGGTATCGGATAGGGTGCGGCCAGCCAGGCGATGAGGTGACCGATGGGATCTTCCGACAAGGGCCGCGCGCAGGCGGTAGTCGCGATGGACTCCCACGAGGACATCGAACGACTCCTACCCGTCACGAGTTGGCGGTACTGGTTCATCGCCCTGGCCTGTCTGTTACTGGTCGTAGCGGCCGTGCTGTACGCTGCGGCCACCTACAAGACGGTCACCGTCTCGGGAACGGGGCGCGCGTCGGACTCGAATGGCGTGCGCCTGGTCACAGCAACGGTCGCCGGTGAGTTTGATGACTACAGCGTCACGGCCGGAGACACCGTCAAGGACGGGCAGATCATCGGTTACATCATCACCGTTGACCAGCGGGTACCCCAGCGTGCGCAGGTGGACGGCACCGTCCTGGGACTGGCCATGCGCCCAGGCGACCCCGTGAATGTAGGGGACTGGCTGACAACGATCTCCGCGAGCTCGTCGGACGGCAAACTCGTCCTGGCCACGTACTCGATGGCTGACGGTGATCGACTGGCGAGTGGCCAGAAGGTCTCGGTCACGGTCGAGGCGTCGCTCGCCCAGGGGATAGGCGGCACCGGAACGGTCGTCACCGGGGTCGTTACTGAATTGGCCAGGGAGATGGACGCCAAAGACGTATACGTTGGACTCGCACTGCCCGAACAGCCTGACGGAGACCAGACTATTGCCGTCATTGCGCTGGACCAGCCGGTGAGTCCGGGCTCCATTGTTCGTGCTGATGTCATCGTCAGCGAGCGCAATCTGCTTCAGCAGGTTCTCGGCCGGTCATGATTGATGTGAGGGCTAGCGGGCCGACGGGCGACAGCCGCCGGACGTCCGTGTCCACCCCGGAGCGGATGCAGTTGGCGCCCACTGAGAGCGGCGCCGCCGCCCTGGCCATCCTGCTCGGGCACTACGGCAGGTGGGTGTCCTTGGAGGAAGCCCGCGATGCCTGCGGGGTGAGTCGCGATGGCAGCACTCCAGAATCTGTGGCGATCGCGGCGCGGTCCTACGGGCTACAACCGACGATCACGGCGACAGAGCCACAGGACCTGCTCTCGATGTCCATGCCGGTGGTGATCCACTGGCGTTTCAAGCACTACATCGTGCTCGAGGGCTGGTCGAAGAAGGGGTGGCTGCTCAACGATCCGGCAGTCGGCCATCGAGTCTGCCCAGCGGATGAATTCGATGAGGCCTTCACGGGAACCGTGATCACAGCGACACCCGGGCCGCAATTCGAGCGCGGAGGTCGTCCACCGCGCACTCTCCATCGGCTGGGGGCACACCTGGTTGGTTCGCGCGACGGCATCGCCCTGATGGCTCTCATCGGCGTCATCCTCATAGTGCCGGCGATCCTGGTGCCCGGCCTCGCCCGGGCTTTCGTCGATGCGTTCGTCGGCAACTCAGCAGCCAGCATGTCCACAATCCTGGGCGCACTCGTCCTGGCGGCGATCCTGCAGGCTGTTCTCGTCGGGCTGCAGGGCAGCATCGGCGTGCGCCTCGCCAATAAGGTCTCGGTCCTGCTCAGCGCGGCGATGATGGACCGGCTGCTGCGTATCCCAATGCAGTTCTACGATCTGCGCGGCCCCAGCACGCTCAACCAACGCGCCGCCCAGCCCAACATCGTGGCCACCACTGTGGCGTCGCTGTTCTCGACTCTGGTCATCGCAGTCCTCAGCAGCGCAACTGCGGCGCTGGTGCTGCTGTTCACGTACTGGCCCGCTGGGATCGTTGCCCTGGTATCTCTGGTCGCCATCGTGATCATGCGTCGGTCCGCGCGTGCAAGGCGAAAGACGCTGGCGGAGCGGACCGTGCGAGGGCAGACCGACATCTCAGTCATCACGGCCACCGCCCTCGCGCAGATCGAGGTCATCAAGGCAAGCGGCGCGGAGGACGCCATCGTCGCGAAGTGGGCCCAAGCGCATGATCGGATGCTCACCGCCTCCCAGGAACTGGGAGAGAAGACCTCAATGACGCTCTATCTCCCTCGCGTAGTCACGACAGTCGCCGGCATCGCGGTCACGATCACGGCGTTGTACGGAGTCAGCGTCGGTGCCCTATCCCTGGGCGGGCTCGTAGCTGTCCAAACCCTCAACGGGCTCGTGCTCGGTTCCATCCCGTCGGCTGTGACTCAACTTGAGCAGGCCGAGAACCTCACTGGCCAACTCGACCAAATAGAAGACGTCCTGGGCACCAGACCCGATCCGCGCCTCGTCCAGTGGTCCGTCTCGCAGCCAGATGACCTGACGCCGGTGACCGGCGAACTGAGTCTGCGCGGCGTCTCGTTCGGCTACAACAAGAATGCGCCACCGCTCATCACTGACCTCGACCTGCACCTCACCCCAGGCAAGCGGATCGCCCTCGTGGGCCCCAGCGGCTGTGGCAAGTCGACGGTGAGTCGCCTCGTCGTCGGCTGGTACGAGCCCTGGTCGGGGGAGGTACGCGTCGATGGCAAACTTCGGGACGAGTGGCCCGAGTCCACCCTGACAAGCTACATCGCCATGGTCGAACAGGATCCAAAGATCTTTTCCGGCACCATCAATGACAACATCTCGATGTGGAATCCCACGATTCCCGAGATTGACATCATCCAGGCCGCCAAGGACGCGTGCCTCCACGACGACATCATCAAGCGTGTCGGCGCCTATGAGTCGGTCCTCGCCGAGCAGGGGGAAGACCTCTCTGGGGGCCAGCGGCAACGACTAGAGATAGCGCGTTCACTGGCCCGAAATCCGTCGTTGCTCGTCCTCGACGAGGCGACATCGGCGCTCGACGCTGCCACCGAAGCTGCGGTCGACGCCGCCATCCGGCGCCGCGGCGCGGCCGTGCTGGTGATCGCCCACCGGTTGTCCACGATCCGCGACTGCGACGAGATCATCGTGCTGGACAAAGGCGAGGTCGTCGAACGCGGTACGCATGATGAATTGATCGCCAATCACGGGCCCTACGCGGACCTGGTGCGGTCATGACAGCCAGCCCCACCACGACCTCGCGGGCCCTGCCCAGTGGCACGGCACTGCGCATCCACCACGGCGAAGTCTTGATCTTCGCGGCGCCTTCGACCGACGAGAACCTGGGACGCTGGGTCCCGGTCACCCAGGTGACGGGGCCGACCACGATCCTGGGTTGCGACCTGCCGACAGCGGTCCTGCTGGCGTCGCCGCAGGCGAGCGCAGCGTACGACGTCATAACCGTCACGTCCGCAATCGAGGGCATTGACCTGGCTCATGAGGCGACCGCTGCCCTAGCCGAGGCCGACGAGGAGTTTGCTCGCAAGTCGGCGGCCGACCAGTTGGAGAGCGACCACGACACTTGGCTCATCCGCGATGCGCTGACCGACCTGGCGGCGGCGGTCCCCGGGTATGCCGAGGCTGGCGCGGCAGACGACTCGTCCGCGGATGTCATCGCGATGCGGCGTCTCTCTGGCTTCATCGGGCTGCCTGTCGATCCATTGCGCCTGCGCGCGGCGGTCGCGGATGCCCACGTCAGCGGGCGCGATCGCATAACTGCACTGGCCGCGGCTTGTGATGCCACGGTACGTCGTCAGCAGTTGCCGCCGTCGTGGTGGAAGTCGCAGGGGCCGCCCCTGCTGCTCACCGTGCTGGCCACGGGAGCTCATGTCGTCGCGCATTGGCGGCGCGGCGGATACGCCATCTGGGATCCCAAGACCGATCGCGACGTGCGGATCGATGCGTCGGCCGATGACACCCTGTCGCCCACCGGGATGCTCCTGCAGCCATTGCTCGACCCGAGCCGACCGGCGCAGATGCGCGACCTCGTACGCATGGGTTTGCGCGGCGCTGGCTCGTCGGCCGCCATGCTCCTATCCGTCACCGCCGTGATGGCACTGCTGAGTGCGGCCATCCCAGTGGTCTCCGGTCGCCTCACCACCGAGGTGGCGAACTCAGCGAGAGCGTCGCTGCTAGCGGTAGGAATCGCTCTGGTCCTGATCGTTGCCGCCACCGTTCCGCTGGCGGCGGTCCGTGGGTACGCGATCCGCCGCATCCGAACGCGGGCGGTTTCCACGGCCGCCGCAGCGGTGTTCGACCGGCAGTTGCGGCTGCCCATGCACTGGCACAAGGGCAAGCGCCAGAACGAGCGCATCGTCGACGCCACCGCAGTCGATACGGCGGCCAACAACGCAACAGACGGGGTCATCTTCGTCATCCTCGACACTGTCACGGTGTTCGGAGCGCTACTTGGCGCGTACCTCATGAATCCGTGGTTGGCCGTGACCATTCTGGTGATTCTCGCAGTGCGCTCAATCGTCGACATCGCGCTCGTGCGAAGGCTGTCACATGTCAGCGCGCAGGCGGTCGATGCGGACGCGCAGTCGCCGGTCCTGGAACTGCTGCGCGGCTACTCTCGACTGCGTGCCTCTGGGGCCGAGCGGCGCGCATATGCGCAATGGGCGCACTTCTGGGCGGCGGTCGTGCGCGTCAAGGTCAGGCTCGGACGGATCAACATCGCCCAACAGGTGTCCGCGGCACTGTGGCCGGCGTTGAGCCTGGCGATCATGCTCGGGGTTATCGCCGTCACGATGGAGGGCCGCAGCCAGGCGGAGGTGCTCGGCGTCCTGGTCACGGGGCAGGTAGCGCTCACGGCTGCCAATTCCGCGGTGTCCCAGTCCACCTCCATGATCGGCGTGCTGCTTGCGTCGGCGGCCATGCTTCGGCGCGCGGAGTCCATCCTGTCGGCAGTGCCGGAGTCGGCGGGTGGAGGCGAGATCGCGCCGCTGCGCGGCGGCGTCGACCTGCGCGATGTCACGTACCGGTATGAGCCCGAACTACCCCCGATCTTCACCGGGCTTTCGCTGTCGATCCAGCCCGGTGAGCATGTGGCACTCGTCGGCCCGTCGGGCGCCGGCAAGACGACCCTGCTACGGCTCATCCTGGGCCTGGACGAACCCGAGACGGGACAGGTCTCCTTCGACGGCAAGGGCCTGCCGCGCCTGGACCGAGCCGCGCTCCGACGTCAGATCGGTGTGGTCATGCAGTCTTCGGCGCTGCTGCCCGGCAGCATCCGCGACAACGTCGACCTTGGTCGCGGTCTGACGGCAACACAGGTCTGGGAGGTCCTCGACCGCGCTGCCGTGGGAGACGACGTACGCGCAATGCCGATGGGTATCAACACGGTCGTCATCGAGGGAGGAAGCGGCATCTCAGGCGGCCAACGCCAACGCATCCTGCTCGCCCGCGCACTGGCCGGGAACCCGCGGATCATCATCCTCGACGAGGCGACCTCGGCACTGGACAACGTCAGCCAGGCCGCCGTTGTCGCGAATCTCGACACCATGGCCGTCACGCGCATCGTGGTTGCCCACCGGCTCTCCACGATCCGGCGTGCCGATCGCATCGCCGTACTCGACGGTGGCCGCATCGTGCAGGAGGGCAGCTTCGCCGCCCTGGTCTCGGCCCCGGGTCCGTTCCGC
Organism: Candidatus Nanopelagicales bacterium; assembly: GCA_030700225.1. Lineage (NCBI taxonomy): Bacteria > Bacillati > Actinomycetota > Actinomycetes > Candidatus Nanopelagicales > Candidatus Nanopelagicales bacterium. The sequence continues at coordinate 5,968 of JAUYJT010000020.1, forward strand.
ACGCTCGTCGAACGCCAGAGCGTCGACGCCCTTGAGCCCACCTCGTGATCTGCGAGCACTCGCACACAACAAACGCCCCGGATCGCCGGTTTACTCAGCATCTTGAGTAGTTCTACTCAGCATGATGAGTGAGGCGACGTGGCCGCTTCAGGAACCGATGCCCTGCGGAACTTGCTTGGTCATCGTCGGGGCGCTCGGCTTCGCGACGCTGTAGGACACGGCAGCCCACGTCGTGCCTGAGGCTCCTGGGGCAGGGACTTCGTATCCACGGATCAGCTCCTGGGCGAATGTGTCCCCAAGCTAGTCGGGGCTCTTGCTCAGGGGACCAGCTCGGACAGGATCGCGCTGTACGCCGTTGGTGCCGCTGATGGGCACGGTTGGCCTTCGAACGCGGCGGGGGCGGTTTTGTCGTGCAATAATGGGGGTCACATGCAGTTCGCGAAGTCCTCGCGGCGACCATCGTGAGATGTCCGGTTCGTGACAGGTACCGGGCCGCGTGCGAGGAGGCGAAGGCACATGGCCAGAAGAACTAGGTCCGGAACCAAGATCACGGACGCCCTGGCCGAGTCGCTGGCGGACGAAGCCGAACGAGGCTACGAGCTGCGCGGCCCCGGTCGTCCTTCGCTGAGCGGCGGAGATCCCTCGCCGCAGGTCACCTTCCGGCTGCCCCGGGAGTTGCGGGAGCAGGCATCACGGCGGGCGGAGGCCGAGGGCACGAGCATCTCAGCTCTGGCGCGCGAGGCCTTGGAGCGGTTCCTGGCGTCGTGAGGTCCATGGGGGTCGCCGCCTAGGACCCCGATCGCGAGCTTGAGTACGAGGCGGCCGACTGATGGCATCCCCTGCCCAATCGTTGTCGGGATTCCCGGCCTTCCGCGCAGAGTGCCCCACCCGCGCCGGTGCTGGTGCCGGTGCCGGTGCTGGTGCCGGTGCCGGACGAGAGCTAGACACGCAGGGAACTAGGGACTAGATTCAGAAAGTAAGACAGTAGGACAGTTCCACTAAGGGAGCAACCCATGGCGATCCAGACCCTGCGCCCTAAGAATCAAGTTACTATCCCCGCGGCTATCGTCGAGGACGTTGGCATAGAGGTAGGTGACCCGATCACGTTTCGGGTGGAGCAGGGCCGGATCATCATTGAGGCCCTGCCGGTAGTACCTAGTGAGGAGTGGCTGACGGACCAGGTGCTCCTGGAGATCGAACGGGCCGAACGAGAGCAGGGAGCCAGCTTCGAGACGGCCGACGAGGCGATCGCGGCCCTGCGTGGCTAGCGGGTTCCAGGTCGAACTACGACCCTCCTTCGTCCCGCAGTACAGGAAGTTGCCCCAGGCTCAACAACGACTGGTGGACAACTTGATCCGTGACCTGGCCGCATTGGTGAACCTGGGTAGTCCTAGATCGGAGGAGGCCCGGGCTCTGGGAAGAAGGCTCAGGGTCAAGCCGATCCAAAGATCCAGGCGGGTAGTCCCCAAGCGAATGGAGGCCACGTACAGCGCGAATGGCCGGGTGGTGTGGACGCTGGACGGTGACCATTTGGTACTCCTTTACGTCGGCGACCACTCGGTACTGGAGCAGAGCTAGCGGATTCTTGGCTAAGACTCCCGGCCCTCCTGCGCGACGTGGTCGAGCAGTTGCGGGATCCGGCAGCGCGCGACGCCGTCCTCACCTTGGTGGCAGGCTTCGAATCCGAAGGAGCCGTGGTGACGGGGGTCAAGGACCTGGTCACGCCACGAGAGGCGGGCGAACTTCTGGGGGTGTCTCGCCAGTACATCGACAAACTCATCGCCGGGAAGAAGATCCCGGTGTTCCGCAAGCCGGCAAGCAAGCACCGCGTGATCCGAGTGCGAGACCTTGTCGCCTTCGAAGCCGCCCGCCAGGAGGGCAGCGCCCGGATCGGTGACGCAGTCAATGAGCTGCTCGACGTCGGCGCCGAGTACTGAACCGGACAACATCTGAGCCGCGTGAGAGTCTTCGTCGACACCAACGTCTGGTACCTGGTCAGCGTGGCTGACCTCGTCTTACGCAGCGTCGAGTTCGGCTTGTTCGATCTGGCCTGGACCGAGGAGGTTCTGCCCGGGCCGCTGACCGACACTGTTGACCTGGAACTGCGACAACAGCGGTTTTGTCGTGCACTAGTGGGGATCACATGCAGTTCGCGAAGTCCTCGCGGCGGACTTCGCGGGAGGTACCCGCTCGTCACGAGTACCGGCCGGCGTACGAGGAGGCGAGGCATCATGGCCAGGAGAACTAGGTCCGGAGCCGAGATCACGGACGCCCTGGCCGAGTCCCAGGCGGACGAAGCCGAACGCGGATACCAGCTGCGCGGCCCCGGTCGCCCGTCGCTGAGCGGGGGGGAGACCTCGCCGCAGGTCACATTCCGGCTGCCAAGGGAGCTGAGGGAGCAGGCGTCACGGCGAGCGGAGGCTGAGGGCACGAGCATCTCAGCTCTGGCGCGCGAGGCCTTGGAACGTTTCCTGGCGTCGTGAAGTGAGGGACCGCCGCCGTGCGTGCCGGTTTCCGCAATGCCGCGAAACGTGTCCGCGATCCGCTCTCCCCCTCGACGACATCCCGGATTCGGCGGGACAACACGTCCAAGGTGGCTCGTTGAGGTCTCAGTAGCGTTCGATGCGGTCCCGTCGTGGCTCGCGCTCGGTGGCGGGGGCGGTCACCTCGTACTGCAGGTCGCGCAGTTCTGCGGCGGCGGCACGAGGGTTGTCCCGGACCGAGGTGCGCAGCTGACGCTCACGCCACTCCGCGCGTCCGGCCCTGATGGCATCCTCCCAGCGGGGTGCGGTGTCGATTCCGAATTCGCGGACTGTCATCTCCAAGAAATCCTCCAGGCAGGGTCGCCACCGTTCCCCGCCAGTGGGCAGGTGGATGGACGACAGCGCCCATCGCGTCAGGGTGTTGCGGTGGTGTTCATGCGCCCGGGACAGCCATACGGAGAGGGCGCCGTTTTCCGCGTGGACGTGCCAGTGGCTGGCGGGGCCAGAGTGGTCCGGATCGAACTCCCAACGCAGAACCGGCTCGCCGGATCCTTCTGGTTTCAAGTCCACAAGTGAACTCTTCACCTTCAGGTACGACTCGGCACTATCCATGATCAAGAAGAACGAGAAGGCCAGCCAGCCGACAGTCTGCCCTTCGATGAACAACGGGATCGGCCCGCTCTCCGGTTCGACGACGTAGTGGCTCTTCATCTGCCGAATGCCGACGACTATGGGTCTCCCGTCCCCGCCGGGCAACACGCCGTTGAGGGTGGCTTCCAGGTTCTCCGCGAACACTTGCGCGCCACCAGCCAGACCGCTCACTATGCGCCCCCCGTCACTCGTCACTCGTCACTCGTCACCCGTCACTCGTCAGGCGGGACATCCTCGCCGAGCAGGAACGCGATCTTCTTCAGTTCCAGCAGCGCATCGCGCTCGTCGCTGGTCAATGGGCGGATCTGTGACAGGTCCAGCAAGTCCCTGAGGGAGTATCGACTCTCCACCTCCCGGCGCATTGCATGCAAGTCATCCTCAGTGTGCCGGTGCAACGTAGCCATGGCCCCTCCCGCCTTCCGTGTCCCTACGGTTCCGATGACAGTATCGGTCCAACCTTCGACAGGGTGAGCCCGAATCACCCACTCCACCCCCGATGCGTGACCTTCCCCCAGCGGCACCTCGCGCGTTCGACCCGTCAATGACGGCACAGACGCTACCGTCGATCGACGTCAAAGCTTCGTACGCGATCTCCCGCGTCTGTGGTCAGTGCGCCGGAGCACGGGAATGGGCAGGCTGGCGATCAGCCGGACGCTCTCGACATGTGCTGGGTCCTTCATGGCACAGGAAGTCACTCTTCCCGTTCACGTGCGCGGTCGCGGTGGGAGTGGGTGCTGCCACTGCTGGCGATCACCACTGACTTTGTCAGGGGCCCAATTCGCGTAGACGGTGTTATCCCGGGTACTCATCGTGACGGTGGCCATGAACTCGACGGCTTCACTAGGTGCGAGACGGCTCGTGCGCGAATCGCTGAACGTCTCGACCAACCCCTCGTGAGCGACTTCCACTTGGAAGGCGGTGCCGTCGCCTTGGTTCTCGACGACGTACGTGTCCCCACCATTCCAACGCACTTGCCAGCGCACTCGCGGTGCAGATCGCTCCTCAGCCAAGTCGTGGGCCTGCTTGGCGATGCGGTTCGCTTCCTGGGCCAGGGCGTTAGAGCGGGCCATCTCCCCCGCCTGGCGCCTCGTGGCCGCACGCGTCTGCACGGCGATCACCAAGCCGACTGTCCCGACGATCAGTGCCACGAGGACCCCTGCCCATGTGGCCAGTTCGCTGGCATTCACGGTGTCTCTGTCCCTTCCCCGCCCCTGATCAGTGAAACGAAACTAACCGGGAACCTGTCTCATGGAAGGTTGACACGAAGCGTTCTGATCATTTCCCAGTTCCTTCGGGGACTGCCCTTCATTGAGGCGCCAGCTGCGGATTCTCCACCGCCGACAGCGCCGGGACTTGCAGTTCCTGCCTGACGGCGACGTAGAGGCTCGTCGAGCAGAACTGGTTCCGGTACGAAGGCTGGGACCAGGGACGAGGCAGCGGGGAGCACGCCCTGTGCGCGCCAACTGACGGGAATCACGGCCGAGTGTCGGACCCCTCAGATACTGTCGTTCACCTCGGCGCGGCCACGCATGTGTGCGCTCGAAACGGAGGGATATCCGTGTCATCGTTGTCGTTGGATCAGTTGGTTGCCGCATCGTCCGCAGGCGGGCCGAGTTGCCTGGTGTCAGTGACGGAGTTGCGCCCGGCGGCCGGGCCGCATGCAAGCATCGCGCCCGCCAAGTTCGCCGCTACGCAGGGATCGGTGGGGGTGTTCGCCTCCGAGCCGCGGTACTTGGAAGGGCAGCGACATCAAGCTGTTCTGATTGACTCCAAGCAGAGCCAGCTCAACCGGATGGAAGCGGCATTGCAGCAGGCCATCGATGATGCTCATCCGCTGCTGACCCGACTACCGCGCGTTCAACAGCGCTGCCCACGCCGGATCAGCTTCCCGAATCCGGAACGAACCTCTCAATCTGCGGTTCCACGGAACCGCGTTGCGGCCACGGCTCCCCGGAGACCTGGATGCGGCGAGTTCGTGTTCGGCGTGCGACCGCGCGTACCGTGGTGTCACGGTCGGCGGTAGCACCATATTGGTCGCATGATCAGTGTTAGACGCCCCCAACCACGCCGATGGGCAAACGTCTGATGAGGTAGACCTTGGCGAAAAGGAAGAACAACGCGCAAGCAGCCGTGACCACCGGCGCCACCGTTGGCTACGAAGCCCAACTCTGGCAGATGGCCGACGCGCTGCGCGGCAGCATGGACGCCGCCGAATACAAGCACGTCGTCCTCGGCCTCATCTTCCTCAAGTACATCTCCGACGCCTTCGAGGAGCGCCACGCGAAGCTCGTCGCGGAGAAGACGAAGGGCGCCGACCCCGAAGACCCCGACGAATACCGCGCGCAGAGCATCTTCTGGGTCCCGCCCGAGGCGCGCTGGACGCACCTGAAGGCACATGCCCGCCAGCCCACCGTCGGCCAGCTCGTGGACGACGCCATGGCCGGCATCGAGCGCGACAACCCGGCGCTCAAGGGTGTGCTGCCCAAGGACTACGCCCGCCCGGCGCTCGACAAGCAGCGCCTCGGCCAGCTCATCGACGTGATCAGCAACATCAAGGTCGGCGACGAGGCGAGCCGCGCGAAGGACGTGCTTGGCCGCGTGTACGAGTACTTCCTCTCGCAGTTCGCCAGCGCCGAGGGCAAGAAGGGCGGCGAGTTCTACACGCCGCGCTGCGTGGTCAAGCTCCTGGTCGAGATGCTCGAGCCTTACCGCGGCCGGGTGTACGACCCGTGCTGCGGCTCGTCGGGCATGTTCGTTCAGTCGGTGGAGTTCATCCGCGCGCACGCCAACGGCAACGGCAACGGCGGCAAGGCCCCCAAAGGGATGCGGCCCGACATCTCGATCTACGGCCAGGAGTCGAACTACACGACCTGGCGCCTCGCGAAGATGAACCTCGCCATCCGCGGCATCGATGGCCAGATCGGCCACGGCGACACCTTCCATAACGACCGCCACCCCGACCTCAAGGCCGACTTCATCCTCGCCAATCCCCCGTTCAACGTCTCGGACTGGGGCGGCGAGCGCCTGCGCGACGACAAGCGCTGGAAGTACGGCGCGCCGCCCAAGGGCAACGCCAACTTCGCCTGGGTGCAGCACATCGTGCATCACCTGGCGCCCACGGGCGTGGCCGGGTTCGTACTCGCCAACGGCTCGATGTCGTCCAACCAGTCCGGCGAGGGCGAGATCCGCAAGAGCCTGATCGAGGCCGACCTCGTGGACTGCATGGTCGCGCTGCCGGGCCAGCTCTTCTACTCGACGCAAATCCCCGCGTGCCTGTGGTTCCTCGCGCGCGACCGCAAGGACGGCACCCGCTCCCTTGGGGGAGCCGGAGGGGGACAAACACTGAGCGACCGCCGCGGCCGGGTGCTCTTCATCGACGCCCGCAAACTCGGCCGCATGGCGGATCGAACGCACAAGGAGCTGACCGACGACGACATCGCTCGCATCGCCACGACCTATCACGCCTGGCGCGGCGAGAAGAACGCGGGCGAGTACGCGGACATCGCCGGCTTCTGCAAGAGCGCCGCGCTGGATGAGGTCCGCAAGCACGGCCACGTGCTCACGCCCGGCCGCTATGTCGGCGCCGAGGCGGTGGCGGACGACGGCGAGCCGTTCGACGAGAAGATGCAGCGGCTCGTCGCGACGTTGCGCGAGCAACAGGCCGGGGCCGCGAAGCTGGATGAGGCCATCGCCGCCAACCTGAAGGAGCTTGGGTATGGCGGGTAGGAAGCCTAAAAGCGCGGCCGTCGCCCGTTCCGACTTCGCGGCCTTGCTCGCCGATGTGAAGGGCCGCATCGAGGCTGCCCAGACGCGGGCGGTGCTGGCGGTCAACGCCGAACTCGTCCGCCTCTACTGGGACATCGGTCGGATCATCCATGACCGCCAGAAACGCGCAGGCTGGGGCGCTGCCGTCGTCCCCCGGCTGGCCCGCGAACTGCACAACGAACTCCCGGAGCTCAAGGGCTTTTCCGAGCGCAACCTCAAGCTCATGGTGCAGTTGGCGTCAGAGTACCCGCACGCCTTTCCGGCCCCCGACTCAATTGGGCAACCGCCGGTTGCCCAATTGCCCAGCGACCTAGAAGGGCAACTGCCGGTTGCCCAAGTCCCCTGGGCGCACAACGTTTTGTTGATGCAGAAGGTCAAGGACCTCACCACCCGCCGCTGGTACATGGAGCAAACGCTCGCCAATGGCTGGAGCCGCAACGTCCTCGGCCTGCAGATCGATGCCCGTGCCCACGCCCGGCACGGCAAGGCCGTCTCCAACTTCGCCGCCCTGCTCCCCGCGCCGCAGTCGGACCTCGCGCAGCAAACGCTCAAAGACCCCTATATCTTCGACTTCCTCACCCTCACCGAGCCCTTCCACGAACGCGAACTGGAAACCGAGCTCGTCCGTCATCTGGAGAAGTTCCTGCTCGAACTCGGCCAGGGCTTCGCGTTCATCGGTCGGCAGTATCGCCTCGACGTCGGCAACGAGGATTTCTACATCGACCTGCTCTTCTACCACCTGCGGCTGCGGTCGTTCGTCGTCATCGAGCTGAAGAAGGGCAAGTTCAAACCCGAGTACGCCGGCAAGCTCAACTTCTACTGCAACGTCGTCAACGACCGGCTCAAGCACCCGACCGACGCCCCGACCATCGGCCTGATCCTCTGCCAGACGCGGGACCAGCTCTTGGCCGAGTACAGCTTCGCTGGCATCGACAAGCCCATCGGCATCTCGACCTATGAGCTGACGCGGGCGCTGCCGGCGCGCCTGCAGTCGGTACTGCCGACGGTGGAAGAGATCGAGGCGGAACTGGCACCGAAGCGGAGGAAGCGATGAGCGGCGGGGTTCGCAGCGCGAAACTCGATGAGGCCATTGCCGCCAGCCTGAAGGAGCTTGGGTATGGGGGGTGAGTGGCCCACGCTCTCGCTTCGAGAAGCGAATGTCACGCTGATCGACTGCGATCATCGAACGCCACCGGCGTCTGAGGCCGGGTATCCCTACGTCGCGATCCCGCAGCTTCGCGGTGGACGGGTTGACCTGTCCAATGTGCGTCGCATCAAGCGCGAGCATCTTGTCGAGTGGACTCGAAAGGCGAAGCCGTCCGCCAACGACGTGATCCTCTCTCGCCGCTGCAATCCGGGCGAAACTGCGGTCGTGCCGTTCGATCTGGAGTTTGCGCTTGGCCAGAACTTGGTGTTGCTTCGGGCCGATGGCACCAAGGTCCACCCGCCATTCCTTCGCTGGCTGGTCCGAGGGCCCGAGTGGTGGGATCAGATCGGCAAGTTCCTCAACGTTGGCGCGATCTTCGACAGTCTGAGGTGCGCGGATGTCCCCAGCTTCGAACTGCGCATCCCGCCAGTCCCCGAACAACGTGCCATCGCCCACATTCTCGGCACGCTGGACGACAAGATCGAGCTGAACCGGCGGATGAACGAGACGCTGGAGGCGATGGCGCGGGCGCTCTTCAAGTCGTGGTTCGTGGACTTCGACCCCGTCCGCGCCAAGGCCGCAGGCCGCGACCCCGGCCTCCCCCAGCCCCTCGCCGACCTCTTCCCGGATTCCTTCGAGGACTCTGAGCTGGGGGAGATTCCGAAGGGGTGGGAGGTGGGGTGCGTGGATGACGAGTTCGACCTCACGATGGGCCAATCTCCGCCGGGCCCTACCTACAACGAGGTTGGCGACGGATTGCCGTTCTACCAGGGCCGAACAGACTTCGGCTTCCGCTTCCCGACCCGCCGTGTGTACTGCACGTCTCCGACGAGGCTCGCGAAGGAGGGCGACACGCTCATCAGCGTGCGAGCCCCGGTCGGCGACATCAACATGGCGGCGGAGGACTGCGTGATCGGGCGCGGCGTGGCCGCAGCTCGCCACAAGACGGGAAGCCGTTCCTACTCTTACCAATTCATGCGCGCGCAAGCTGATGCCTTCGATCGCTTCGAAGCAGAGGGGACAGTCTTCGGCTCGATTGGCAAGAAGGACTTCCACGCCATCGCATGCGTGGTGCCCCCGCGAGGCCTCGTGGCGGAGTTCGAACGGCGGCTTGCGCCACTCGACGGTCGGATCGAAGTCACCGACCATGAAGCCCGCACCCTCGCCGCCCTGCGCGACACGCTGCTGCCCAAACTCATCTCCGGCGAGCTGCGGGTGAAGGATGCGGAGCGGTTCATTGCGGGTAGTCCAGCCAATGCGACGGGAGCGCAGGCATGAACGAGACACATCGAGAGCCGAAGGACTGCTTCGAGATTGGCGGCGAGGACCTGCTTGCGGCGGCTCAAGGAACACCGGCTCAGCCGTTGCCACGCGAGACGCTCGACGACATCCGCGTCCGCGTCGGTACGCTCCTCAAGACGGAGACCGTGTCGTTCCTGCTTGGTGCGGGCGCGTCGGTGGATTGCGGGGGCCAACTGCTCGGTGCCGTTCCGCTGGCGGTTGAGCGGGACCTGCATGAGAAAGGCATCACGGGCAAGAAAACTCCGCGCATTCGACGTTGGCTCGGGGTCTTCTACGTGGCTGTGCGACATTGCGCGGGCACGACGACCACTCCGGTCACTCGTGACCAGATTGTTGCTCGTCGAGCAACACTGAACCGCGCTGACGCGGACACGCTCCCGGCTAACTTCGAGCAGGTACTTTCGACGCTGCATCGCTGGCGCGCGGCCCTCCCCAAGACTGGAGGGCGGCTGCGTCTTGAGGGCTCCCCGGGGCTCGATGCCAACTCGGAAGACCTTGATGGATGCCTCAATCACGCGACGCGCGCGCTGGCGCGAGCCTGCCAGCTTCCGACCACCGACAAGGAAGGCGGCCTCTCTACCTACAAGACCATCGTCCGCAAGCTCCTGACGCGGCCGCTCAACCTCAAGCGGGTGAACGTCTTCACGCTCAACTACGACACGCTCGTCGAGCAGGCTTCCGACGCCGAAGGTGTCGTGCTGCTCGATGGATTCGTCGGTGCCCAGCGCCGCATCTTCCGGCCCGAGAGCTACGAGCAGGATCTCTACTTCCCGGCGGAGACGACGGAGGGCCGCGTTCACCGATTCGACCGGGTGCTGCACCTCTACAAACTGCACGGCTCGATCACGTGGACGGCGAACGAGTCGACGCTCGACGATCCATACGGCGTACAGTCAGCGGTCTTCGACCCGGATGGGACGCAGCCGCTCCTGATCTACCCGACGCCAGCCAAGTACGGCGAGACGCTGGGATCCCCCTACTCGGAGCTGTTCCGCCGGTTCGCCGGTGCGCTGGCTCGGCCCCAATCGGTGTTATTTGTAGTCGGCTACGGATTCGGTGATGAGCACGTGAACGCCATCATCCGTCAGGCCCTCGCTGTTCCGAGCTTCACCCTCGTCATCGTGGATCCGGCGCCGACGAGCAAGTTCGTGACGACACTTCGCGAGCAGAAGGACCGACGGGTCTGGATCGCCGAGGGATCGAGGATCGGAACGCTCGCGGGATTCGTGGACCAACTACTTCCGGACCTGCGGGACGAGGAGATCCTCAAGAAGGTTCTCGCAACCCACCGAGCGCTCGCGAACGGAAGCCACGCGCAGGGAGATTCGGCCGATGGCGAGTGACTCCGAGATCGGGCGCGTTGTCGCCGTGGACACCGCGCAGGTCAGCATCGAGCTGAACCGCGACATCAAGGGGATGAGCAGGAGCACCTATGAAGGCCCTCAGGAAGTCGGGCGCATCAACTCCTACGTGATCATCCCGGTGGGCGCGCGGCGTCTCGTTGCGATGGTGACGCGCGTAGTGCTGGTGGAAGAAGCGGAAATGAAGGCCGACCGGACGATGGTGGCGCTTCCCGCCGCCCGGCGCCTGATGAAGGCGACACTCATCGGCACGATCGACGGCGACGCATTCCGTCAGGGCATTTCGCTCTTTCCGGTGCTCGACAACCCGGTCCACCTGGCCGGACGGGCCGACCTCGATGCGATCTTCGGCCCGATCGAGCAGGGCGCGGCGGCAGCGCCCGACCCGGCCGAGCCCGGCTACTGCATCCCCATTGGCGAGTCCGCCGTCGTGCAAGGGAGGCCCATCCGGATCGACCCGAACGCCTTCTTCGGCAAGCACGCCGCCATCCTGGGCAGCACCGGTTCCGGCAAGTCCTGCACGATCGCCAGCCTGATTCAGTCGATTCGTGAGCAGCCGGCCGTGAAGCGGACGACCGTCGTGATCCTGGACACCAACGGCGAATACCGCACTGCGTTTCAGAAACAGAAGGACGGTGGTGCTTGGGAGGACGCCGGTTCCGGAAAGGCTCTTTACATTCCGTCTGATCCCAGAAAGGCATCCGAGCGCCTCGCCATTCCGTACTGGTTCATGAACGCAGAGGATTTCGTGCGGCTCTTCCAGGCGTCCAAAGGCGTGCAGCGCCCGGTACTCCTGGAGGCGCTGCGCCTCGCGCGCAACGACACGGGCAGCGGCTCACCACTTGCCATCCTGCGAGAGGAACTGATCCACGAGGTCAATCGCATCTGGTCGCTCTCGGGGAAGGACGAGAAGACGTCGAAGGATGTGCGGGACGTGGCCAATGGCCTCAAGACACGAATCGGGCAGAATGACCTGACCACGGCGTGGACGGAGGCGCAGGCCACGTACTCCCTTGCCAAAGCCGATGTCGAGTCCGCGCTCGACTCCGTCGCGACGACCGCCGAGAACCACGTCGACAACGGCACCTATCCCAAGGGGCTTCCCGCTGACGCGCGGAAGGCGGTTCGCGATGCCATCGGTCCCATCTACGAGAAGCTGACAGGGGCGCACCCCGGCGAAAGTGCCGACGGCACAGGCCGCTCGGCGGATGCGCCGTCGCACTTCGACAAGTTGAAGTTCCGCTCCCGTCACATCGAGCAAGTCCTCCGACGCGAGGAGTCGGGTGGTGCGCGGGCGCGGGATTTTTCCGGAACGATGCTGCTACGTATCGACCGCCTGCTAGCCGATCAGCGGTTCGACTTCCTGTTCGGCCCTGTCGGTGAGGCGTTGCCGAACCCGGCGCACGCACTGGCCACGTTTCTTCGCGATACGCTCGGCATCGGCGCCTCCTCGAAGACTGAGTTGTCGAATGCGACCGACGTTCCGAAGTCGCGCCTTCCTTTCTACGACCGACAACGCGACAAGGAGAGCGCCGTCGACGTCGTCATCCTCGACCTGAGCCTGCTCGCGGCGGAGGTGCTAGAAAACGTCACCGCGCTGATCGGCCGACTCGTCCTCGAGTTCCTTCAGCGGCTCGGCGAGCATGGCGGCGAAGGAGCGCGCGGCTCGCTCCCGGTCGTGCTCGTTCTGGAGGAGGCCCAGAACTACATCCAACAGCCACGATTCGCAGAGGAAGAGTCGATTGCCCGCGTCGTGTTCGAAAGGATTGCACGCGAGGGCCGAAAGTACGGCCTGAGCCTCGTCCTTGCTTCCCAGAGGCCGAGCGAGCTTTCGAAGACGGTGCTCTCACAGTGCAGCAGCTTCATCGTGCACCGGCTGCAGAACCCCGAGGATCTGCGGTACTTCAAGGAGATCGTTCCCGGCATCTACGGGCCGATGCTGGAGCAGATCCCGGCGCTCGCTCCGCAAACGGCGCTCGTCCTCGGCGAGTGCGTTCCAGCGCCTGCGCTGGTGAAGATTCGTGAGGCGCGGCCGGTGCCCAGAAGCCGCGATCCGCAGTTCTACCGTTACTGGGTGAGCGATGCTGTTCCAGCGGTCGACGTCGAAGGCATCTGCGCGCAGTGGGAAGGAAAGCGCGATGACGGTGATGAGGCCCCGTCGGCAGGCGCGACCGATGAGGTCGGAACCTGATGACGACATTCACCGAATCCATCGTCGAGCAAGCCGCCCTCGCGTGGCTGGAGGCCACCGGCTGGCGGATCGCACCCGGGCCCTCGACATCGCGCCGCCCTGCCTCCCGACGGGTAGGGATATGCGGTGCGCGGAGCGCCGCGACGCGGCTGACACCGAAGGTCTCAATCCGCCGCTCCGAGGGGGTTCGGGCGCCGTTCTCGTGGATCAGCCATCTGATGGTTGATTTTCAGCCACGCGTTGGCTAGATTGCCTCCATGCTCGCCCGCCACGCCACCACCCGCCTGCGCACGGCGCTCGCCGACCGCCCGGTCGTGCTGTTGCACGGCGCGCGGCAGACGGGCAAGACTACGCTGGCGTGCGCCGTGGCGGAGGAGGTCGGCGCACGGTATGTGACGCTCGATGACCTGACGATGCTGGCTGCGGCGCGCGGCGATCCGGTCGGCTTCCTCGGGGGCTTCGCGCAGCCGTTGGTGCTGGACGAAGTGCAGCGCGCACCCGAGCTGCTGCTCGCCATCAAGGCGGCTGTGGATCGCCGACGCGCGCCGGGCCGCTTCCTGCTCACGGGTTCGGCCAACGTGCCGCTGGTGCCGCGGGTTGCGGAATCGCTCGCCGGGCGCATGGAGATCGTGCCCCTGTGGCCGTTCTCGCAGGGCGAGATCGAGGGCACAACGGAAGGGTTCATCGACGCGGCGTTCGGGGACGCGGCGTTCGGGGACGCGCCGTCGGCGCTCGGCCGTTCCTCCTCATCGGCTCGCCTCACGGACCGCGTGCTGCGCGGCGGCTACCCGGAGGCGGTACCGCTCGCATCGGCCGAGCGGCGCCGCGCCTGGTTCGATGCGTACGTGACGACGATCCTGCAGCGCGACGTGCGCGACCTCGCCCGCATCGAGGGGCTGACCGAACTGCCGCGCCTGCTCGCCCTGCTGGCGTCGCGGCCGATGGCGCAGCTCAATTATGCGGACCTGTCGCGCGGCACCGGCTTGCCGCAGTCCACGCTGAAACGCTATTTCGCGCTGCTCGAGACCGTGTTCCTGGTCCGGTTGCTGCCGCCCTGGTACGCCAATATCGGCAAGCGGCTGGTCAAGACGCCGAAGGTGCTGCTCGCGGACACGGGTCTTGCCGCGCACCTGATGGGCATCAATGCGGCGCGGCTTTCGCAGGATCGCAGCCTGCTCGGCGGGCTCTTGGAGAACTTCGTCGCGATGGAACTCGTCAAGCAGGCGGGCTGGAGCGTGGATCCGCCCGCGCTGTACCACTTCCGCACCCACGAGGGCGACGAGGTGGACCTCGTGCTGGAACGGCGCGGCGGGGCACTGGTGGGCATCGAGGTCAAGAGCGCGGCGACAGTGTTGGCCGCAGACTTCAAGGGCCTGCGTGCACTCGCCAAGGCCGCCGGGCGGCGCTTCCGCCGTGGCATCGTGCTGTACACCGGCACCGAGGTCGTGCCGTTCGGCTCAAATCTTTACGCGTTGCCCGTGGAGGCTCTGTGGCGCGGGGGCGCGCAGCAGCCGGAGGCGAAGAAGGCCGAACGATGACCGCGTTCACCGAATCCACCGTCGAGGAAGCCGCCCCGGCCTGGCTCGAAATCATCGGCTCCCCCATCCGGTCCGGTCTTGCCCTGCGACCAGCCTGTCGTCGAGCTAGCGATCAGCCAGGCCCTGAACTAGCGTTCAGCCGACAGCCGATCTGGCGTTCAGCCAGGCGCGGACGCGTAACGCGGGAGGTCGCCGCATGAACTCTCCGGACGCGCTCCCCGGCGGCGAGGTGATCGTCTACCAGGCACCGGACGGACAGGTGCGGGTCGACGTGCGGCTGGAACGGGAGACCGTCTGGCTATCGCTGAATCAGGTGGCGGAGCTGTTCGATCGCGACAAGTCCGTGATTTCACGGCACTTGCGCAACGTATTCGAGTCGGGGGAGCTGGAGCGGGCGGCAACTGTTGCGAAAAATGCAACAGTTCAAACCGAGGGCGGCCGCGGGGTCGTCCGCGAGATCGAGTTCTTCAATCTCGACGCCATCCTGTCGGTCGGATACCGGGTCAATTCCAAGCGCGGCACACAGTTCCGGATCTGGGCCACGACCACCCTCCGCGAGCACCTGCTGCGCGGCTACACGCTGAATGAGCGCCGCCTGGCCGAACGCGGCCTGCTGGAAGCGCGGCAGGCGCTCGACCTTCTGGCCCGCACGCTGCAAAACCAGGAACTCGTGGACGACACGGGCCGCGCGGTACTCGAGCTGATCGTTGGCTACGCCGACACATGGCGGCTGCTGCTGGAGTACGACGAAGACCGGCTGGCGTTGCCGCCCGGTGCGCGGCCCGCGAAGGGCGTTCTGGACTTCGCCCGTGCCAGCACGGCGATTGCCGATTTCAAGCGCGCGTTGATGGCGCGCAGCGAAGCGACAGAGTTGTTCGGCAATCCGCGTGGCGAAGCGCTCGATGCGATTCTCGGAAGCATCGAACAGACCATGTTCGGCGAGCCGCTGTATCGCTCGCGGGAAGAGAAAGCCGCCCATCTGCTGTACTTCGTCATCAAGGATCACCCGTTCTCGGACGGCAACAAGCGCATCGGCTCCTTCTTGTTCATGCTCTATCTGCGACAGGAAGGCATGGCGCATCGGCTGAACCCGCTGGCGTTGACGGCGCTGGCGCTGCTGATTGCCGAAAGCGCACCGACGAGCAAGGACTTGATGGTCCGGCTGATCATGAACTTGCTCGTGGAGCCAAGAGCGTGAGCGCCTTCACCGAATCCGTCGTCGAAGAGGCAGCGCTGGCGTGGCTCGAGAGCGCCGGATGGCAGGTCAGGAATGGTGCCGAGATCGCCCCCGACATGCCCGCGGCCGAGCGTGACGATTACGGACAGGTCGTCCTGGTCCAGCGCCTACACGACGCCCTGGCGCGACTCAACCCGGACCTGTCGGCCGAGGCGCTGGAGGATGCGTTCCGAAAACTCACGCGATCCGAAGGCACCGATCTCATCTTTCGCAACCGCGCACTTCATCGCCTGCTGGTGGACGGCGTCACGGTCGAGTACCGCCACGCCGACGGCGATATCCGCAGCGCGCAGGCGCGGGCGATCGACTTCGACGATCCCACGAACAACGACTGGCTCGCGGTCAACCAGTTCACGGTCACCGAGAACAAGCACACCCGCCGCCCTGACGTCGTGCTCTTCGTCAACGGTTTGCCGCTGGCGGTGCTGGAGCTGAAGAACGCCGCCGACGAGGACGCGACGATCTGGACCGCCTTCCAGCAGCTCCAGACCTACAAGACCGAGATCCCGGCGCTCTTCGCCACCAACGAACTGCTCGTCGTGTCCGACGGGGTCGAGGCGCGCGTCGGCACGCTCAGCGCCGGGCGTGAGTGGTTCAAGCCCTGGCGCACCATCGCGGGCGAAGTAGTGGCCGATGCCCAGTTGCCCGAGATACAGGTGGTGATCGGGGGAATGCTCGCCCCGGGCCGCTTGCTCGACCTGGTGCGCGATTTCATCGTCTTCGAGGACGAGGGTGGCGGCCGCCTTGCCAAGAAGATGGCTGGGTACCACCAGTTTCACGCCGTTCAGGTGGCAGTCGGCCAGACGCTGCGGGCTGCCGAGCTTCGGGTTGCGGCGGAGCGCTCCACGAGACCGACACTCACCGTCGTCCGGCCGGAGCCCGGCGAACGCTACACGACCTGCGTACCTCTCGTTCCACTGAAGGCCGCGGCCGGGGCCTTCAGCGACCCACAGCACGTTCGCGACGAGGACTTCGAGTGGGTCGCCGTCCAGACCCGACGTCGCCTGCGTCCGGGGATGTTCGTGGCTCACGTGGAAGGCCGGTCCATGGAGCCAGCGATCCCGGACGGCGCATCGTGCCTGTTCTCCGCGCCCGTCGAGGGAACGCGGCAGGGCAAGACCGTCCTCGTGCAACTCCGCGACGCGATCGATCCCGAAACGGGTGAGCGCTACACCGTCAAGCGCTACGAGAGCGAGAAGGGTCGGTCAGGGGACTCCTGGCGCCACACCCGGATTACGCTCAAGCCGCTCAATCCCGACTTCCAGCCGATCGTTCTTCCACCCGACGAGGGAGAGCGGCTTCAGGTAGTGGCAGAGCTGGTCGAGGTCCTCGGCGAGGGTCGCGAGAATCCCAAGGCCGCAGACCGGCGCATCGGTGTGGTCTGGCACACGCAAGGCTCTGGCAAGAGCCTCACCATGGCCTTCTACGCGGGCCGCGTCATCCGTGAGCCGGCGATGGAGAACCCGACCCTGGTCGTGCTCACCGACCGCAACGACCTCGACGACCAGCTCTTCGGCACCTTCTCGCGCTGCGCAGCACTCTTGCGCCAGCCGCCCGTTCAGGCGGGCTCGCGCGCGCACCTGCGCGAGCTGTTGAGCGTGGCGGCGGGCGGCGTGGTGTTCACGACCATCCACAAGTTCTTCCCCGAAGAGAAGGGCGACCGCCACCCGACTCTCTCCGAGCGGCGCAACATCGTGGTCATCGCCGACGAGGCGCACCGCAGCCAGTACGACTTCATCGACGGCTTCGCTCGCCACATGCGCGACGCGCTGCCGCACGCCTCGTTCATCGGCTTCACCGGCACGCCGATCTCGCTGGCCGACGCCAACACGCGGGCGGTGTTCGGCGACTACATCAGCGTCTACGACGTCCAGCGCGCCGTCGAGGACGGCGCCACGGTGCCCATCTACTACGAGAACCGGCTCGCGAAGCTCGCGCTCGACCAGGCGGAGCGGCCGAAGATCGACCCGGACTTCGAGGAGGCCACCGAGGGCGAAGAGATAGAACGCAAGGAGAAGCTCAAGACCCGGTGGGCACAGCTCGAAGCCGTGGTAGGCGCCGAGAAGCGGCTTGGCATCGTGGCGCGCGACATCATCGAGCACTTCGAGAGTCGGCTCGAGGCGATAGACGGCAAAGCGATGATCGTCTGCATGAGTCGGCGTATCTGCGTCGAGCTCTATAGAGAGATCGTCAAGATGCGTCCCGAGTGGGCGAGCGAGGCGGACGACCAGGGCGCGATCAAGGTCGTGATGACCGGCTCGGCCTCCGACCCGCTGGACTGGCAGGAGCACATCCGCAACAAGCCGCGACGCGAAGCGCTGGCCAACCGCTTCCGCGATGCCGCCGATCCGCTCCGGCTCGTCCTGGTGCGCGACATGTGGCTCACCGGCTTCGACGCGCCGAGCCTGCACACGATGTACATCGACAAGCCGATGCGCGGTCACGGGCTGATGCAGGCGATCGCGCGGGTCAACCGCGTATTTCGCGACAAGCCCGGCGGGCTGGTGGTGGACTACCTGGGGCTGGCGCACGAGCTCAAGGCGGCCCTCGCCACCTACACCGAGAGCGGCGGCACTGGGCGCACGGCCCTCGATCAGGACGAGGCCGTCGCCGTCATGCTGGAGAAGTACGAGGTGTGCCGCGACCTCTTTCACGGCTTCGATCGGAGCAAGTGGACGAGCGGCACGCCGCAGGAGCGTCTGGCCCTTCTGCCCGCGGCACAGGAGCACGTACTCAAGCAGGAGAACGGCAACGACCGATGCCTGCGCGCCGTGCGCGAGTTGTCGCAGGCCTTCGCGCTCTCCGTGCCCCACGAGGAGGCCCTGCGTATCCGAGACGATGTGGCGTTCTTCCAGGCCGTGCAGGCGGTCCTCGCCAAGCGCGCGCCGGGCGAGGCCCGCCCCGACGAGGAGCTCGACCACGCCGTCCGCCAGATCATCTCGCGCGCAGTAGCCCCAGAAGGCGTGGTGGACATCTTTGCCGCAGCGGGACTGAAGAAGCCCGACATCTCGATCCTCTCCGACGAGTTCCTGGCCGAGGTGCGCGGCATGCCCCAGCGCAACCTCGCCGTCGAGCTGCTCCAGAAGCTGCTCAAGGGTGAGATCGCGACCCGCCGCCGGAAGAACGTCGTCCAGGCCCGCTCCTTCGCCGAGATGCTGGAAGAAACCATCCGCCGATACCAGAACCGCGCCATCGAGGCGGCGCAGGTGATCGACGAGCTGATCGCCCTCGCCAGGGACATGCGGGAAGCGAACGCACGTGGCGTGGCGCTGGGACTGAGCGAGGACGAGCTGGCCTTCTACGACGCGCTGGAGGCGAACGACAGCGCGGTCAAAGTGCTCGGCGACGAGACGCTCCGGGCGATCGCGCGCGAGCTGGTCGAGACGGTGCGCGACAACGTCACGATCGACTGGACGCTGCGCGAGAACGTCCGCGCGCAGTTGCGGGTGCTCGTCAAGCGCATCCTTCGGACGCACGGGTACCCGCCGGACAAGCAGGAGAAGGCGACGCAGACGGTGCTGGAGCAGGCAGCCTTGCTCTCCGCGGATTGGGCCGCGATATGAATGGGCGTCTAGCAACCGGTTGCAGCGGACGGTCCGCTTCGCGGCGCGCCGCTGATGCCGAGCGTTAGGCGCCTTAAGCGGGCACACATCCGAAACGACAGGATGGTGAGGATGGTTTTGAACGAGGACATGGGAAAACGGCGGCGTCCACGACTTGCAGCGACGCAAGCCCCCGTATCGCTGGGGGGAATCGAGCGCGAGGAGGCTCTTCCAT
The DNA here is from genome assembly GCA_030700225.1 of Candidatus Nanopelagicales bacterium. Classification (NCBI taxonomy): domain Bacteria; kingdom Bacillati; phylum Actinomycetota; class Actinomycetes; order Candidatus Nanopelagicales; species Candidatus Nanopelagicales bacterium. The sequence continues at coordinate 25,420 of JAUYJT010000020.1, forward strand.
ATCCAATCGTGTATTACCCCAATCATTACGGCACCTTCTTTGCGTTCGCCCAAGACAAGCAAAGCAAACCGGTTCTGTGCGCATGCGGGCGTTCCGCCCTCGAGAATCTCGCACGCCTAAACGCCGAGGCACCCCCGCTTCCGAACTCAAACCCTCTCCGAATGGCCCCACTAGACAGCCTGCACGTGCCGGACGTGATTGCTCGAATGGCACTTCCCGACAGCAGCGACCCCCTCACCGTCCTTGATTTTGAACGTCGCCTCTGTCACCGGTGCAATCTCATCCCGCCGACTCTGCGATGGTGCCATGAGATGTACGGTGGACGATTTGCACAGAGCTTTGGCTGGTACATTCACCAGACGTACCTCCGGCTAGGTATTCGGTCCTTCGACCTGCAGTACCTGCCCGATGTGTGTCCTCAAGATTCTCAGAAAAGCATAGTTGAGTTCCGTCAAGCAAACGAAGCTTACAATCGCGAGCGTGACCGCGTGATGAAGATCGTGGAGGGGCCACCTAGAGCGGACATCGCCTCGGATGAAGTTACGTACTGGCATAATCTCCGGAACGAAGAGGCCGAGCCCATTCTACGATTGAAAAAGCGCCGAGATCAACTTGAGCGAAGGCTTAGGAACGCGATTGAGAACATCACCCGCGAGGAATTTGGATTCCGGAAGGTGGGCAAAGCCTGGGTAAGTGAGACGCTGCTGTATCAGATCGTCGATCGCATCTTCGCTAAAAGTGAAGTGATCCATCACCATCGCCCGGATTGGCTCGACGGATTAGAACTGGACATTTTCGTTCCCGAGCTGCGGCTCGGCATCGAGTACCAGGGCCAGCAACACTTCCACGGGGTTGAGGCTTGGGGTGGTGTAGCTGCTTTACGCACGCTACAAGGCCGAGATCAGAAGAAGCGTACAAAATGTGAAAATGTCGGCGTTACATTGGTCGAGATCGATTACACGGAACCGCTTACAGAAGACCACATCCGTGAACGACTGTTGGAAGTAGGCATCAACGACGATCGACGTGCTTCATAAAGGTTTGGCCAGAGCGGGGTGAGGAGTACTTGGGACAAGAAACGGCCCCGGTGAACCGGGGCCGTCGGGCCGGAGGTCTTCCCCCCGGCGGGGTATCTCCACTGTATACCGCACAGCCGACCGTCGACTCCACTGATCGGAGGTGTCAGTTGGATCGTGTCACCGTGCTGATCGACGGGTTCAATCTGTACCACGGGCTCAAGGCAGAGTCAGGTCGGAAGTGGCTGTGGCTCGACCTGGAGAAACTCAGCGAGTCCCTGCTCAAGTCAGGCCAGCAACTTGTCACAGTTCGCTACTTCACGGCCGCGGTTAGGAAGGATGCCGAGGGCGGCAGGCGTCAGGACACGTACCCTCAGGCACTGGGGGCCCACTGCCCACGGGTTCAGGTGCACCTCGGTCGATTTCAACAGAGGCGTCACCGGTGTCCCAGTTGCCAGGAACTTCGCCGAACCTTCGAGGAGAAGGAGACCGACGTCAGCCTCGATGTCCGCCCTCACACACCCGGCCACTCGCCGGAGACGGGCTCGCGTTCGGCGCCGATGCGTTGAAGGTAGGCGTTGAAGTCATCGCGCCAGGCCCGGTGCGCGGCGACCTGCAGCGCCACGAGATCGGTCCCGCCCACGTCGAGGACCGCCGGGTAGGCAGCAGCGAGGGCGCGCGCGACTCCTAGCGCCAGCACCGCGTCCGCACCGGCCCGGTGCGCTCCCCCGACGCGCACGCCGTAGTGCTCAGCGGCGACCGACAGAGTGCGCTTGCCCTTGCGGTACTTGTCAACGTGTCGGTCAAGCACGAGGGGATCAACGATCACGGCCGGAGGAACGTCCGGGAGCGTCGGGAGTGCGTGGCGTGCGAGTTCAGCAGCCAGCAGGGGCCAATCGTAGGTCGCGTTATAGATCACGATCGGTACACCCTCGCGAGCGAACTCGTGCAAGGCACCGACCGTCCGTTCGAGGATCGTGGCGGGGTCCGCGCCGCGCGTCTCAAGGTCGGCGGTGACTATTCCGGTGACGGCCGCGGCATCCGCGGGCATCGGAACACCGGGGTTGACGAGCGTGTCGACGATGGTGTCAACGCTGCCCTCTACGCCGCCGACGTGGAGAGCCACCTCGACGATGCGGGCGGTCGCCGGGTCGACGCCCGTGGCCTCGAGGTCGAGGACCGCGAGCGGTCCAGTGTGCCACGTCATGATCTAGTTCCTCCCCCAGGAGTCGACGCGCCTTGCCGCAGGCCCTGCGTCGTACAGCGTGTCGATATCGAGCACCGACAGAGTAGCCGCAAGCGAGGCATTTGCCGGATCGCTGCCGCTCTAGTGGCTCATCGTAGCTAGGGGACATCGGTGGGCGGCGGGTCGTTGACGTAGCGGGCCCATGGCCACGTCGCTGCTCGCGTCGCTACTCGAGCGACAGGTGACGCAGATCAACTTCATCGGAGTCAGTGAACTCCAGCCACGTGAGTTCTTCCCGAACCTCAACGCTGACGCCCTCCACCCGAAGGTCCTGACCGTTCAGCCCACTGTCAAGCCGCAGCCTCAGATGCTCCCGAATCTGCCACCAAACCTGGCCGAGCTGGTGCTCAGAGCCGCTGCTCAAGGGAATCCTCCTGCTGGAAACCCACCGGAGCTCGCCCGCCAACTCGTGCAGCGTCTTCGTCCGGACTACCTGCGGAGACGACTGACGGCGGGCTGGTGGATTCAGGCTTCGTTAGAGCGGTCCCGTGATGCGGCGCGCTCTCCAACTCACGAAGACCGTCGCTGACGCGCTCGTTCCCCTGCTTCCGCGTGTGCCTGGCGTCGGATGTCGCGGTGGTTCTCGTCCCTCCGCAGGAGGTCCCGACGGCTGGGATCGCCAGCGCTGAGCCATTCATCGAACGCGTTGGACTGAGCGCGGATCGTTTCCACCGTGAGTTGTTCTCCGTCAAGAATCGTCTCGATCCAGTCGCGTTCCTGCTCGGCTTCCTCAAGGACGGGTGCCGACTGCTTACGAAGCGTCGGGATGTCGACCGTGAGTCGTGTGTAGTGCTTGATGAGACGCTGCTGGAGTACGTAGATGCCCCGATTCGACAGGCTCGCGATGCGCCTGTCATGGGTCAGCAGGGTTGACGCCGCTGCCGTCACATCTTCAAAACGGGTCGCGTAGTGTTCGCCGTCCTCGCAAAGATCAGCGAGGGGCATGCGCTTGAGATGTCCGTCCCATCCTTTGTTGCCGCCATCTTCAACCAGCGGGTAGGACAGGACGGGAGCGACGGTGACACGCTCGGCGAGGTCTGGACCTCTGCGCATGGCGCAAGGGTGTGCGATGACCTGGACTATCTGTACGTCCTCTCCGAAACCGGGCAGGACGATGTCGCGGAAGACGTCACCCTGGATTCGTGGTCGGGTCCATGAGACATCTCCCCGTTCGTCGTACAACGCATCGATGTCGATGCGCTCCATAGGGTTCTCCTGCGCTTCCATGCAAGGGATTAATGTCCACGGATACGGATGGAACGCTGGCCGTCTGTGTCATCGTAGACCTCGAAGTTGCTGCGGTTCTGCCGCCATCCCGGCGTGATTTCGTCGAGAACCTGCGCGACTGACTTGCGGCGCTCGGCGATATCCAGCAGCGCTACAGCGTGGCCCTGCTGGTAGAGGTCGAGGGGTCGGACGTAGTAACCGTCCTCGTCGAATGGCAGGTCCATCTCCATCCACGAAGCAGGGTCACCAACGATGCCCTTCTCTTCGAGCAGGTCGAGCATGGCGGCGATGCGAGCCAGTGCGCGGCGATTCCCCTTCGTGGCAGCCCCACCGTGCCGCCACTTCCGCACTGCGGAAACGCTCACGTGTACGAGTTCAGAGATGCTCGACCAAGAAAGGCCACGGTCGTAGGCCAGTTCGGAGAGAAGCGCATCGATACTCTTCTTGGCCTTCTCGAAGGTCCTGTCATTCAGTTCCCTCTCGCGCATCGCGTTATGGTCCTCACGCACGTCCGCGCCGAGTGCGTCAACGTCAGTGCGCAAGCAGTCGTATCCCAGCGAAAGCGCGCATGTCATCGTCGGCGCGAGTTCCGCGACGTAGTCGCGCACTCCTTCGGCGTGGGTGCCCGCCGAGGCAGGGGCGTTGAGCGTGGTGGTCATGGTCGATCCCCCCGGAACAGTTCGCGAGCCTTATCGGTGATGGACTTCTGGAATGCGGTGCCTGCGGGTTCATGGACGGCGCTGAGGTTCCTGCCTACCACCCCCGGTTCAAGGGGGATGGCAACTTGCCCATCGAAGTTCTGATAGCCGTCGCAGTCGAGGACGAAGAAGGGACCCAGTCCGGCCGGGTGCGGTCGGTGCAGGACCAGTGGCGCAACAACAGGAGACTGATCCAGGGCCGCGAACCGAAAATTGAGACCCTTTCCGTCGCCTAGGTCGTAGGTCGCGACACCCTGAAACGTGACAGCGGGGCTGCCTTCGGGACCCACACTTAGTGAATCGACAAGCCTTTGGCTAATCCACTCACCCCACTGGCGGGCGTCTGTGATGGCAACGGGAACCCGAACCTCGTCGATGTACCGCAACCCAATGCGCGAGATGGCAGGACGAACCCCGGCGTCCACCAACGCCTGACATGCCTTTTCAACCGCTCCCAGCAAGTAGGGGAACTCGTCGTATGCCGTCGTCTCATATGTGAGGGAGGTGGGAGTCAGGCTTACTGACTGCGTGCTGGTTTCGTCTGTCAGGACAAGGCGATCTGACGGGGGCGGCGGCGAGGCGGCGCCCACGGCGATCCGAAGACCCGCCTGGGGCTGTTGGCTAGGCCGAGCGAAAGGGAATCGATCTTCGAGGGCGATTGCGATGGCATCCAACGTCGTCTGCTGACGCAGCCGGGCTGAGTCTGTGAATCGGACCTCGGCCGCAACGAGGGCCAGCGGCGTGTTGGCGAAGACCTCACGTCCTGGATACATGCTGGCCATCCTAGCGTCCTAACACCAAGAATGTTACCCAAACTCGTACCCAAACGCACACCACGACCGTGAGACAGGAGTCGGCGCGCAGCTTCGGGGGATGTCCAACGTGGAGACGATCGGTATCACCGGAAACTGAACGACTGAGCCCTGCTTGAGTCTGGCCACTGCTTCCACAACATCTAACGCTGAGTCGCTTGACGGCTCGGACATTGGACAGCGCCTCTACGAGGAAGTGCTGGCTATTCGGATGTTCCTCGCCAGACCCCCGCTTTGGGTAGGCGCCTCACCCGCGGTCGGCGTTCTCAAGACATCCCAGGGGCTGAGTCGCGTTGGCCTGCGCGGGTACTCCGACCTCAAGTGCGCAGCTATTCGTGACGCCCTCGATTCTCCGTCCTCCCCCGGGCGCAGCATGTAATCTCGCGCGTCGAACTCCTCGCCGGGAGTGGCTCCCTCCAACTCCGTGATAACCGCGATGTAGAACGCGGAGATTCGCCTGGCGTTGATCCCTCGCACCCTGGAGCCACGAAGCCAGTTGTGGACACTCCGCCGTGAAACCCCCAAGACAACCGCCACCTCTGACCAGGTGAGTCCGGATGCCTCCTTCGCCCGCTTGAGACCAGCGGTGCACTGCGGCACGACATCGCCAACAAGACGATATCCGGTCGTTGGCTCAACGAGTCGGGCCAAGCTCATCGCAGCTGCAAGGTCACGAGGTGCGGCCGACGTCGCCTCCTCAAATGCCGCCCAGGCGACACGCACCGGTGGCCTGACCACCGCAAACCCCGTTGCGGCGCCAACAATTTCCAGCACTTCGATCATGATGTCCCCCCGCCCCTGAACGCCTTGCGGAACTCGTCGGTCACCGCCCAGTAGAAGACACGATAGGCGTCGTGCGCGAGATCCCTTGCCGTCCCCTCCAGCCGAGCCACGTCGAAGATCTCACGACCCTCAACCGCGGAGTCCAGGTCCAGCACCCAAGACTCGAACGCTTCAGGCTCGACGCCAGCGTCAATCTGGGCCCCCCCAGGCAGGATCAGTGACCTGACCTGAACAGCGCTGCCGCTCCGCCGGTTGCGGAGGAGAGCGGTGATGACCTGATTCTGGATCTCGACGTTGTGTGCGTCAACGTGCCCGAAACAGCCGAGGAGCGCAGGATTCACCCAGTCGGCTAGTTCAGGTGACATCTCGATCTGATCCGTGTACCTGATCCCGACACGGGTCACAAGCGCTGGCGCTGAGACCGAGCCCAGCGCGGCCAGCACTCCGCTGAGTTGGGCGAGGAAGCCATCTCTGTTCTTGTAGCGCGAGGTCTCAACGGCCACGAAATCAGGAGCGACCGTGACCTTCCAGACGCCCTCGATGTCCTCGAATGTTCGGAGTCTCTGGACTGCCGGTGTCGTCCCGAACAGCTGCAGGGCAACGCCCTGAACAGAGTTACGGACCGGGAACTGATCCCTGAGTTCGCTCGCGAGCTTGATCTCGTGATCGTCGTCAATCAGTTCTGGATTCGCACTAAACCTAACCTGGCAGAGGACACGCTTGAGCGGGTCCTCCTTGAGCATCACTTCTGGAGGATCCCTGCGGAAAGAGAAAGTGTCCATTGATCTAGTATGTCGAACTTCACACCAAACTTCACACCCAGGGCCTAGATTCTCTCAGCGATTCCGATCGAGCGGACACCCTTCTCGCGCATTCACGAAGCTCCTCGGGAGCCGAGCAAGGAGCGGCTCGCGCTCAGAGCCCAACCTTCAGACACCCGGCCATTCGCCGGAGACGGGCTCGCGTTCAGCGCCGATGCGTCGAAGGTAGGCGTTGAAGTCATCGCGCCAGGCCCGATGCGCCTCAACCTGCAGCGCCACGAGATCGGTCCCTCCCACGTCGAGGACCGCCGGGTAGGCAGCAGCGATGGCGCGCGCGACTCCTAGCGCCAGCATCGCGTCCGCGCTGGCCCGGTGCGCTCCCCCGACGCGCACGCCGTAGTGCTCAGCGGCGACTGAAAGAGTGCGCTTGCCCTTGCGGTATTTGTCAACATGTCGGTCAAGTACCAGCGGATCAACGATCACGGCCGGCGGAACGTCCGGGAGCGTCGGGAGTCCGTGGCGTGCGAGTTCAGCGGCCAGCAGGGGCCAGTCGTAGGTCGCGTTGTAGATCACGATCGGTACACCTTCGCGGGCGAACTCGCGCAGGGCACCGACCACCTGTTCGAGGGTCGTGGCGGGGTCCGCGCCGCGCGCCTCAAGGTCGGCGGTGACTATGCCGGTGACTGCTGCGGCATCCGCGGGCATCGGAACACCGGGGTTGACGAGCGTGTCGACGATCGCGTCAACGCCGCCCTCTACGTCGCTCACGTGGAGAGCCACCTCGACGATGCGCGCGGTCGCCGGGTCGACGCCCGTGGCCTCAAGGTCGAGGACGGCGAGCGCTCCGGTGTGCCACGTCATGATTCGGTTCCTCCCCCGGGAGTCCTAACCGCAAAGCATACGTGGCGCGCCCGCTAGGGCTTCGACTCCGGTATCGGTTACCGGCCCCCCGCTCCCTTAGGACTCGCCCTTCATCTTGCGCACCTCGGCTTCGATCTCGCTGTCTGTGACAGGGCCGCGGCCCGGGCCGAACGCGGACAGGCCGCTGAACAGCACGGCGATGCCTGTGCCGAACATGACCCATACGGGCCAGAAGGTGCCCTTGCCGCTCATCCACCAAATGGCGATCATCATCAAGTTGACGATCACGAAGACGCCGACCATGCGCCAGAAATTCCGCTTCGCGTTGACCCGGTTGAGCGCTGCCTTTCGCAGGTCGTCTTCTTCCGTCATGGTGTCCTCCATCTGCCGATCTAGCCCTTGATCGGCAGTGTGCCAGAATCCGGCCCGCGTTGCCCAGCGCCCGACCCCGACCCGCAGTCCGCCCAACAGCAAGACAGCCTCGCGTCGCCGGAACCCTGTCCGGCGAGGCCGTTACCGCGGGCAAGCCTTGGTCAAGGCTTCCGGTAGATCGCGTGCCCGCCGATCCGTCGCCAACGAAGGACGAGATCCCCCTCCAATTGGATGAAGTCAAACGTCGCTCGTCCGTCGGGCCCAGCGAACGACCACGTCATCTCCCAAACCCCATGGACACCTTGCAGGCGCGAAACGCGCAGACGTTGAGGCCACTTGAACTGCGCTGGGTCGGCGAAAAACCCGTCGCGGGCTTCGCTGAAGTCTGGGATCGCTTGCAAGAACATCTCGCGGTGCGCGTTAGAGAGTCTGCGCCAGTCTTCCGAGAACGTGGGAGTGTCTACCCACTTCAACGTGTTTCGCTGTCGCTGGTCTCACGGAGCTGAGCGGCGAAATCGGCGGCGGTCCCGTAGACCGTGTAGCGCCCAGCGGCGGTGTGCTCATCGACTTCGCGTTCGCCCTTCTGCCACTCCTCGTCCCAGAACCAGGCGTCCTTCGCGGACGTGGGCAGCTTCGGTCGAAGTTCGATCACGCCGTCATCGGCACGCTCCGTCACCTCGGCAGCGCGATGAGACCACGGCGCTGAACAGACAGGTACGTGTGGAAGTCGTGGTCGGCGGGGCTTGTCACTTGTCCACTTTCAGCCTGTCCCGCCGTTCAGTCAAGCGGAATCACTGTCATGGCGCCATTCAGCAGAGGCGCGGCTGTCAAAGGGCGAGGACTCTCCGCAGCCCCTCATCAAGACTCCTCATCAGGTGCGAGGGGATCGTGCCTGCCACGTCACGGCACTCGTCCTTGTCGAGCGTGACCAGAGCCGTGACGTTCGCAACCGAATCTGCGGGGAGCCCGGTCGCTTCCTTGGGGAGAAACAGATTTCCGGGCATGCTCGCCAATCGCTGATTCTTGGTGAGCACGACTCCAAGGACAGTGGCGAGCCCACTGGAGTTGTACGGATCGGCTTGGATGATCGCGACGGGTCTGCGCGCACCGGGCTTGCTTCCCTCGGGCACTCCGAGGTCCACCCAGTAGATGTCCCCCCGTGTGATCACTTGGCGCCAGCCCGGAGCGTCTTGCGACCCGCTGCGACGGCCGCCTTTCCAGAATCATCGCTGTCACCGATGACGCCCAGTGCGTCGTTGATCGCGTTCGTCAAGGACTCCTGATCCATCTGGGCAAGGAGCCGTTCAGCGGCGGTGGCATAGAACTGCGATCGACTCCATCCAAGCTCGTGAGCCTTCTGCTCAGCCCGCGCGAAAGTCGAGTCAGGAACCGAGATGGCGGTCTTCATAGATGAAGTATGACCCGGTATGACCGCGCGGTCAACACTCCAGCGGTCAACACTTGGCGGCGGCCTCGGTCCAGAACCTCCAGGGCCGGTCCGTGGCGCGGCTGATGCCGACCCTGGGGCCGCAGCGGACCGCGTCGGTCGGCGGCACGCGCCCGCGCAGGACCGCCAGGAACCTGCCGCCTGCGATCGGCTGCCCCAAGGCCAACCCGTCCCAACTCAAGTCGATGCCCAGCGCGGCACTCAACCGTCCAGGTCCGATCGCCAGGCCCGGCCCCGAAGCACCCGGCCGCCGGGCAGCGACCAGGGCCTCCCCCGCCACGACATCGCCGCCGCGAATCAGAACCGCCTCACCCTGCCCCGCTTCGGCGCACACGAGGTTCAGGCAGTGATGAACCCCATACGACAAGTACACGTACGCGCTGCCGGGCGGGCCGAACATCGACTGGTTGCGCTTCGTCGGGCCTCGATAGGCGTGCGATGCGGGGTCCGCGCCCTGTCCCCCATAGGCCTCGACTTCGACGATCCGCAGCGCCACCGACCCGTCCGGGCCACCGGCCACGAGCACGCACCCGAGCAGATCCGGGGCCACAACGTCCGCCGACCGCGCGAAGAACGACTCACCGACCGCCGACCCGAAGCCCGCCATCGCCTCAGCATCGGATCCGCTCAACGCGGCTTCACCGGCACCGGGTTGCGCTGCGCCCACTCAGCCTGGCACTCGATCTGAGCCAACAGCCCGGCTATCTGCTCTCGCACCCGCGCCGGTGCCGTCCCCCCCAACGTCGACCGCGCCGCGAGCGCCCCTTGGACGTCGAGCACGCTCCTGACTTCGGGTGTCAGCCGCGGCGAAGCCGACGCGAACTCCGCATCAGTCAGTTCGCCAAGTTCCACCCCGCGCTGCTCAGCGATGCTCACACAAACACCGGCCGCTTCGTGCGCATCCCGGAACGGCACTCCCCGCCGCACCAGCCACTCAGCCACGTCTGTCGCCAGGGAGAACCTGGCGTGCGCCGCTCCGGTGATGCGCCCAGTGTCGAACACCAAGGTCGCCACCGTCCCCGTCAGCGCCGGAAGCAGAACCAGAAGCTGGTCCACTGCGTCGAACACCGGCTCCTTGTCCTCCTGCAGATCCCTGTTGTACGCGAACGGCAGCCCCTTCAGCGTCGCCAGCAGCCCCGTCAGGTTCCCGATCAGCCGCCCCGCCTTGCCGCGCGCGAGCTCGGCGGCATCCGGGTTCTTCTTCTGCGGCATGATGCTCGACCCCGTGGAGAACCGGTCATCCAACCGGGCCCAACCGAACTCGACAGACGCCCAAAGACAGATCTCCTCGCCGAGGCGGGAAAGGTGCACGCCAAGCATCGCCGCGACGAACAGGAACTCCGCGGCGAAGTCCCGGTCGCTGACCGCGTCGATCGAGTTCCCCAGCAGCGAATCGAATCCAAGCTCCACCGCCACGGCCTCGGGATCCAAACGCAGCGACGATCCCGCCAGCGCCCCAGCGCCCATGGGCGAGCGCGCGGCACGCCGGTCCCAATCGGTCATCCGCTCGACATCCCGCAGCAAAGCGTGGACGTGCTTGGCCAGTTCATGCCCGAACGACACGGGCTGAGCGCGTTGCAGGTGCGTGAACCCCGGCGCCGCGACATCTACATGCCGCGATGCCTGCTCCGTCAGCGCCCCCGCGAGGTCAAGCACCCCCGCGACGACGGCCCGGGACTGGTCCCGCAGATACAACCGCAGATCCGTGGCCACTTGGTCGTTCCGGCTCCGGCCCGCGCGTAGCTTGCCACCAAGTTCCGGCCCCAGCAGCTCTAGCAGGCAGCGCTCCAACGTCGTGTGCACATCCTCGTCACCGGGCGCGGGAACCACAGCCCCGGACGCGACGCCGTCAGCGAGTTGGTCAAGCCCGCCCAGCATCCGATCCAGCTCATCGGCATCCAGCAACCCGGCACCTTGCAGAACCCGCGCGTGGGCCCGGCTCTGGGCGATGTCATACGGCGCCAGGACCCAGTCGAACCGCGTGGACTTGCTCAGCGCGGCCATGGCCCCGTCGGGGCCGCCTTCGAACCGGCCTCCCCAGAGCCTGACATCGCCGGAGTCACTCACGGCCGGCTCGCCGGTCCCGGGCCGAGGCCAATGTGCTCGGCAACCCCCACAGTTCGATGAACCCCTTCGCCAGCGACTGGTCGAACGTGTCGCCCGAGTCATACGTCGCCAGCCCGAAGTCGTACAGGCTCTCCGCGCTCCGGCGGCCTTGAACAACCGCGCGGCCCCCATGCAGGCACACCCGCACGTCGCCGGACACTGGCTTGTTCGCCTCCAAAGCGAAGTTGTCCAGTGCCCGCTTCAGCGGTGAGAACCAAAGCCCGTCGTAGACCAGTTCGCTCCACCTCTGCGACACCGTGCCGAAGAATCTCGCGAGGTCGCGTTCCATAGTCACGTTCGCCAGCTCCTGCCGCGCGGTCAGCAGAACCGTGGCGCCGGGAGCCTCATACACCTCGCGGCTCTTGATGCCGACGAGACGGTCCTCGATCAGGTCAAGCCGACCAACGCCCTGTGCCCCGCCTCTGCGGTTCAACTCCTCGATCGCTTGAAGCATCGTGACCGCGCGCCCATCGATCGCTACTGGGCAGCCCGCGTCGAACGTGATGATGACGACGTCGGGGTCGCGCGGAACGGCCGGATCGTCGGTGTAGGTGTAGATGTCCTCGGTCGGGCCGTTCCAGATGTCCTCAAGGAAGCCGGTCTCGATGGCCTTGCCCCACACGTTCTGGTCGATCGAGTATGGGGACTTCCTTGTAACGTCGATCGGCAATCCGTGCAGCTCGGCGAAGTCGATGGCCTTATCGCGGGTCATCGCGTAATCCCGCACAGGCGCGATGCAACGCACGTCCGGCGCCAGGTTCGTAACACCGACCTCGAACCGGACCTGATCGTTGCCCTTACCGGTACAACCGTGCGCAACCGTGCTGGCGCCGTGCTTCGCCGCGGCGGCCACGAGGTGCTTGACGATCACCGGCCGGGACAACGCCGACACGAGTGGGTACTGGTCCATGTACAAGCCGTTGGCCCGAAGCGCGGGCAGGCAGTATTCCTCGGCGAACTCGTCGCGGGCATCGGCGACCTCGACCTCGACTGCGCCGCAATCGAGCGCGCGCTTGGCGATGACGCTGAGGTCCTCGCCGCCCTGGCCCACATCCACAGCGACGGCGATCACCTCGGCGCCCGTGAGTTCGGCTATCCATCCGATCGCGACGCTGGTGTCGAGCCCGCCCGAGTAAGCGAGCACTATGCGGTCAGTCACTTTCTTCCTCCATCTGAAGCGAACCGGCGTCGGCGCCGCTGCCGCACATCCCGGTCACGGTCTCACCCTGTCATTGACGAGCTCTAGGATCCGGCGTCCCACACTCTGCGCGCCGTCAGGTTCCCTGGTCACCAACAGCACCGTGTCGTCGCCGGCGACCGAGCCTATTACCCCGGGCAGGGCCGAGTGGTCGATCGTGCTCGCCAGGTATTGCGCGGCTCCCGGCGGAGTGCGCAACACGACGACGTTGGCCGATCCATCGACGCTGACTAGCAGCTCCTCACACACTCTGGCCATCCGGTCAGTGCGGATCGATGCCGCGTCCGGTGAGCGTGGCGTGGCGTCGCCGCCCTCCCCCGGCACCGCGTAGACCAGACTCTCGCCCGGCCCTGGGACCTTCGTCGCTTGCAAGGCGCCCAGGTCGCGGCTGATCGTGGCCTGCGTTACCTCAATGCCCTCGTCGGCGAGCAACGCTTGGAGCTCGGTCTGGGACGTGATCGGCCGCTGCTGCGTCAGCTGGACTATCCGCAGCCGCCTGGCCGACTGGCTCTTGGGCAGTGTCATGGCCGGTCCCCCTGATCAGCGCGGGCGGACCGGAAGATCGACGGCAACGCCGCTGTGAACTCATCGGCTTCCTGCTCAGACAAGATCAGCGGCGGGGCGACGCGAACCACGTCAGGCCGCACCGCGTTGACGAGGAATCCCTTGTCCCGCGCGGCCTTCTCAACCGCCGCCGCGTTCGGGCCGCTGAGCCGCAGCCCGCGCCACAGCCCTACTCCCCGGTGGCCAAGCAGCCACGGGTCGTCAATCCCGTCGAACTCGCGCGCCATGCGATCCCCGACCCGCCTGACCGACGCCAGCAGGTCCTGCGAATCGATCGTGTCGATCACGGCCAGCGCCGCCGCGCACGACACCGGGTTGCCTCCGAACGTTGAGCCGTGGTCGCCCGGCCGCAGCAGCCCGCCGCAATCGCCGACCGCGACGCACGCCCCCAGCGGCAGCCCGCCGGCCAGGCCCTTAGCCAGTGTGATCACGTCGGGCACGACGCCCTGGGCCGAGATCGCGAACCAGTCCCCAGTGCGCCCCATGCCTGACTGGACCTCGTCGACGATGAGCAGCGCCCCCGCTGTGTCGCACACGCGCCGGGCCTCGGCCATGTACCCGGCGGGAGGAACGACGATGCCGCCCTCGCCCAGCGTCGGCTCGAGGAACACCGCCGCCGTCCGCTCAGACACGGCGTCGGCGAGCGCGTCAGCGTCCCCGTAGGGCACGAACTTCACGGGGCCGGGCAGGGGCTCGAACGGCGCCCGTTTCGGCGCGCCCCCCGTGATCGCCAGCGCTCCCATGGTCCGACCGTGGAATGACCCTTCGGCGGCGATGATCTCCAACGACCCGCCGCTGGGATCCTTCTCCCAGCCGTGCCGACGCGCGATCTTGAACGCGGCCTCGTTCGCGGTCGCGCCGTCCTGGCAAAAGAACACTCGCGCGTCCTGCCCAAGCAACCCGGTCAGCCGCTCGGCCAGGAGAACGCCCGGCTCGTGCATCGCCAGGTTGCTGGTATGCGCGATCCGGCTGACCTGCCTGGTGACGGCCTCGACGATCGCCGGGTGATTGTGGCCAAGGGTTGACACCGCGATCCCGGCGATGAGGTCGGAGTACTCATTGCCGTCCACGTCCCAAACCCGGCAGCCCTGGCCGTGCGTGAGCGCCAGCGGCGGCGTTCCGTAGTTGCCCATCATCACGGCCTGCCACCGCTTGGCCAAGGCGGCGGTTGCGGCGAGCGCGTCGGTGGTCTGCTTGGTGTTCATTCGTCCGCCACCCCGTCCGGCAGCACCATGGTGCCGAATCCTTCATCTGTGAACACTTCGAGCAGGAGCGAATGGGGGATCCGGCCGTCCACGACGTGCGCGCGCGGAATCCCTCCCGCTACCGCGTCGGCGCAGGCCCGCATCTTCGGCGCCATGCCGGACTCCAGCGTCGGCAACAGTGCGTTCAGCTCTGACAGCGACAGGGTCCGGATGACTTCCGGGTTCTCGCCCCGCCCCCAGTCCGCGTACAGGCCCTCGACGTCGGTGAGCAGCACGAACTTGTCGGCCCGGATGGCCACGGCCAGGGCAGCCGCGGCGGCGTCAGCGTTCACGTTGTAGACCTCACCGTCGGCGCCAACTCCAACGCTGGACACCACTGGAATCAAGTCGTCGTCCAACAGCGTGAGCACGAAGTCCGGCCGCACGTCGGTGATGTCGCCGACGAATCCGATGTCAACGCTTTCTCCGTCCACCATGGCGTTCCGCCGGGCAGCGGCGAACAGATGCGCGTCCTCGCCGGAAACCCCCACGGCGTGAGGGCCGTGTTCGTTGATCAGGCCCACGATCTGCCTCTGGACTTGGCCGGTCAGGACCATCCGGACAACGTCCATCGCCTCGTGGCTGGTCACCCGGTAACCGCCCCGGAACTCGCTGTCCAGTCCGAGCCGCTGAAGCATCTCGGTGATCTGGGGGCCACCTCCGTGGACGACGACGGGCCGCAATCCCGCCAGCCGCAGGAACACGACGTCTTCAGCGAACGACCGGCGCAGGTCATCGTCGATCATCGCGTTGCCGCCGTACTTGACAATGACAGTGGCTCCGTGGAACCGGGTCATCCAGGGCAAGGCCTTGGCGAGGACTCCGACGTGAGCGATCGCGGTCGCGCGGTCTGTAGTGCGAAGGGTGCTCATGTGAACCTCACGATGAGTAGGCGGAATTCTCGTGGACGTAGTCGGCGGTCAGATCATTCGTCCAGACCGTCGCGGAGGCGTTGCCGTTGTGCAGGTCGATGAGGACGTGGACTTCGCGGCCGCGCATGTCGACCAGGTTCCGGTCCTCGCCGACTCCGCCACCGCGACAGACCCAAACTCCGTTCACCGCGACGTCAATCACGTCGGGTTCGAATCCGGCATCCGTCGTGCCGACGGCGGACAGGATCCGGCCCCAGTTCGCATCCTCACCGTGTACTGCGCACTTGAACAGGTTGCTGCGGGCTACCCCGCGCGCGGCGGCTACCGCATCGGCCTCACTGTCGGCCCCGATCACCTCGATGCGGATCTCCTTGCCCGCGCCTTCGGCGTCACCGATCAGCTGCAGGGCCAGGTCCTGCGCAACTTCGGTCACGGCGTCGAGGAGTTGCGGCTCGGTCAGCTCGTGGCCGGAGGCTCCCGAAGCCAGGAGCAGCACCGTGTCGTTGGTGGACATGCAGCCGTCGGAGTCCACGCGATTGAACGACAGCTCAGCCGCGCGCGACAGTACGCGAGCCAGCGTGGCGCTGTCCGCGATCGCGTCGGTCGTGATCACCGACAGCATGGTCGCCAGCTCCGGCGCCAGCATCCCCGCACCCTTGGCCATGCCCCCCGTGGTGACCAGACCGGTTCGGGCCACACCTGTCTTGGCGTGAGTGTCCGTGGTCATGATCGCGTGCGCCGCCGCTGAGCCCCCGTCCGGCGACAGTTTCGCCAGCGCAGCATCGACTCCCGGCAACAACAAGTCCATCAGCAGCGGAGTGCCGATCAGTCCGGTCGAACAGACGCCGATCAACGACGGGTCGCAGTCCAGAAGCTCTGCGGCACGCTCGGCGGTCTCGCGAGTGTCAGCGAACCCTTGCGCGCCGGTGCACGCGTTCGCGCCGCCGGAGTTCAAGACCACCGCGCGCATTTGGGACGCGGCCGCGTCCGGCTTGGCCAGACACTGCTGCGTCCAGATGACGGGAGCGGCCTTGACGCGGTTCGCCGTGAACACCCCCGCCGCCGACTGAAGCGGCCCGTCGTTGACGACGACAGCCACGTCAGGCTTGCCCGAGTTCTTCAACCCCGCCGCGACTCCGGCTGCCCGGAAACCGGAGGCAGCCGTCACTCCAACGGCCCCTGACGTTCCGCGCGTCATGGCGCCACCCCATTCGCTACCAAGCCCATCGTCTCGGGCAGTTCCAGCGCCAGGTTGGCGTTCTGCACAGCCTGGCCCGCCGCGCCCTTCACCAGGTTGTCGATGGACGAGACAACGGTCACGCGACCGGTCCTAGCGTCCACCGCGGCTTGAATGTGCGCACAGTTCGAGCCGACGGTCGAGGCCGTCGCGGGCCAGCGGCCGTGCGGCAGCAGATGCACGAACGGCTCGGCGCCGTAGGCCTCGTGGAACGCGTCCCGGATGTCCTCCTCAGTCACCGATCCCGCGACCCGACCCGAGCACGTCGCCAGGATCCCCCTGGGCATTGGCGCCAGCGTCGGCGTGAACGAGACCTTGACCGGCTGTCCCGCGGCTTGGCCCAGGACTTGCTCCATCTCGGGTGTGTGTTGATGGACTCCGCCGACTTTGTAAGCGGTCATCGACCCCATGACCTGCGAGGCCAACAGGGCATCCGATGGTGTCCGGCCAGCACCGCTCGTGCCGCTCGCCGCGACGACGATCAGATCATCAGGCTCCATCAAGCCCGCGGCCAGCAGCGGCGCGAGGGCGAGGCCGACCGCTGTCGGGTAACAGCCAGGGTTGGCGATCCGGGATGCTCCGGGCAGTGCGTCCCTGGTCCCCGCCAGTTCGGGCAGTCCGTACAACCAGGTTCCCGCGTGGCCAGAACCGTAGAACGACTCCCACGCGTCGGCGTCGCTCAGCCTGTGGTCCGCCCCAAGGTCTATGACCAGCGTGCTTGAGGGAATCTTGCGAGCGATCGCCGCCGACTCACCGTGCGGCAGGGCCAGGAACACAACATCAGCGTCGGCCATGCGGTCTGGATCGGTGGCGTCGAATACTCGCCCCGCGTTGTCCACAAGATGCGGATGCACCTCCGTGATCGGCTTACCCGCCTTGCCGCCGGCACCCGCTATCACCACATCGAATCCTGGGTGACCCGCCAGGATGCGCAGCAATTCCCCACCGGAGTACCCGCTGGCTCCCGCTATCGCGACGGCATGAGTATCGCTCACGATATGCGAGTATACGCATATCGCTGTTGTGGCGCGACTCCACCAGGTGGAGCCCACCCCCCAATCGCAGAAGCGGCCGCTCCGGACAAACGCGTTCGTTTGGGTACAGACGCGCCCGTTGCAACGAGTGTTTCCTTGCCCAACGGGCGCGTTTGTCGGGAGCGGCCGCTTCTGCGGGGCGGGGGGCGCCGCTTCAGGCCATGCCCCGAGGCGGGCAGGCCAAGCCCGGAGTGCGACCCGGCCCACACCCCGCCATGATGGGGACCATGGCTTGGCGGGATCTTCGACGAAAAGCTTCCCTGATCAAACCGGCAGTCCGCGCAGCCACGAGTGCACGACTCACACCGCCGGTCGTACCTTGGCACGGCCTGCAATTGGCGCTCGAGCTGCTGACCCGCGGGGTCTCACCGTCAATCGGCTGGGCGGGCGGCGCGGCCCGCCACCCCAAGCAAATCGCACTCATCGACACTGACGGCCAGCGCTGGACTTTCGCACAGGCCGAGGCGCTGACGCTGAGCTGCACGCATCAATTGCGTGAAGCGGGACTCGAGCCCGGCAAAACCGCGGCGATCCTCGGCCGCAACAGCGGTGGTTTCGCCCTTGCGATGGCGTCGGTCTCACGGACCGGAGCGGACCTGGTCTACCTCAACCCGGGATTCACCGAGCCGCAACTGGAGGCGATGATCGCCGACCGCGGCATCAAGCTGGTTCTCGCCGACGCGGCCCTGGCCCCCCGGCTGCCCGAGGGAACACCCATGTGGCTGCTCGACGACCTGGCGTCCAGATCAATCGGCGCGCCAGCCGACTTGACGAAGTCCCCGGGCGGGCGCCACGTGATCTTGACCTCGGGGACCACTGGCAAGCCCAAGGGCGCCGACCGGTCTCGAACTCCGCTCGAGGCCACAGTCTCGATGCTCGCAGCGCTGCCCTTCCGGCAGGGCTCGACCCATGTGATGGCCGCTCCCATGTTCCACGCGTGGGGGTGGATGAACCACAGGCTCGCGGGACTGCTCGATGTGACCGAGGTGATGCTCACCCGCGCGTCCGCCACCGACATCCTGGACGCCGTCGAAGATCACCGCGCCCGGATAGTCGTCACTACCCCCGTGGCCGTGGGGCGCCTCGCCGAGGAGGGCCCGGGCGACCGGGACCTGTCCTGCCTCGAAGGAGTGCTCGTTAGCGGGTCACTGCTAGGCCCTGATGTGGTCACCCGCTTCCTCGATGCCTTCGGGCCGGTGCTGTACAACGTCTACGGGTCGACTGAGGCTGGGCCGACTACGTGCGCGTCTCCCGAAGACCTCGCTGCTGACCCGTCGACGGCGGGGCGGCCGCTTCCTGGCGTCGACGTCAGGGTCCTCGACGACCAGGGCAGACCTCTCGGCCCAGGGCAGATCGGCGAGATCTGGGCCGGCTCGCCCATCGCGTTCGACGGCTACGTCGACGGCACCGATTCGAAGCGCGAGTCGGGTCTGCTGACCCTGGGCGACCAGGGACTGATCGACTTCGAAGGCCGCCTGAAGGTCGTAGGCCGGGACGACGACTTGATCATCTGCGGCGGGGAGAACGTCCACCCGGCCGAGGTAGAAACCGTGCTTCAACAGCATCCGGAGATCGCCGATGTGGTCGCCGTCGGCATCGCGGACGAAACGTTCGGACAGGTCGTGGCAGCGCACGTCGTGCCCGCCGACCCGGACGCCGAGCCCGACGCGTTGGCGGCACGGATCCAGGACTGGGCAGCCGAGCGCCTCGCGCCGTACCAAAGGCCGAAGAAGGTCGTCGTGCACGACACCATTCCCCGCGATGAGCTTGGCAAGGTCCAGCGACGGCTTCTGTGACCTCCGGCCACGTGGAGCCGGGTCGGCCCCATGCCCCGCGCCGGTCGCGGGGCTGAGGTCGGCCCGGCTCACGCCAACCAGATCCTTGGCCGTTTCCTTCAGGCGGTGCTCCCGCCCGAAGGATCAGAGGCCGCGGACCTAGTTGGTCACGGTGACGTGATGGTGAGGTCGGCGGTCACCGCACCCGTTCCGGGAAGCCCGTACAGCGCGTTGATAACGGTCGCGAGGAGTACGCTGCCTGTCGCCTTGGGGATGGACACCTTGCTGTTCGCCAGGCTGTAGTCGCTCCCCGACGACTTCACGTAGCTGACCTTGAGCCCCGAGATCGCGATCGTTACGGTTGAACCGTTCTCGACGCCGGCGAGATCAGCCTTGCGCAGCGACAACCCAGACTTCGCAACGGGTGTGCATGTCTTGCCCGCGGGCTTGTCAGTTGAGACCGTGACGCTCACGTCAGTGCTGAAGGTTGTCTGTTCCGGGCTGCCCGAAGCCCACGTCATCGTGACGGCGGTCGCGCTCGACTGGACGTATACGGTACCGATTGAGACCTTCTCAGACACGCAAGGCCATTCGAAGTCCTGGATCGACCAGTTCGAGCCGCCCGTGTTGGTCGCCGTCATGGGAGCCAACGCGTCCATCGCCTGCGGGTCACCCTTCGGGAACTTGAGCGTCCCACCGTTGAACGTGACAGTGGCCGTCTGATCCCCCGCCGCCTCCCGCGTTTCTTGCGGTGCCGGGCTGCTCGAGCAAGCGGCCAGGACGAGTGTCAAGGCCGCTGCGAGAGCTATGCCTACTTTTCTCATGGTTTTCTCCTTAACTCTTGTACGGCTGAGCCCGCCGATGGCGCTCACGCCCCGTCTCTATCCCATTCGCCCGGCCTTCGCCGGTACTCCCGTTAGGGAATGCGGCGAAGCTAGCACTTCCTAGAGGCTGTTGCTCAGCGAACGTGCCCCATGACGCTGCGTAGTCCTCCGGGTCAGCTCGTCAGCTGCGGCTGCGGCTGTGGCCGCCAAAATGACGGCAAGCGGCCAAATGTGGCCGAATTCGCGACAAGATCACTACCGGATCAGGACGCGCCCGGCGAGGCGGGCAACGGATTGGCCAGCATGTCCTGCTCACTCTGGGCCTTCTCGGAATCTGTGCGCTGGTCCCATTTGGCCTTCCGGAAGCGGAAGAACAGCAGCGGAGGAACCCCCAGCGCGACGATCACCACACCCATCAAGAACGGGTACACACTCGTCGGTATCCCAGCCAGGCCGCTCGGTGGGACGAAACCGAGCAGGAACGCCAACAGCGAAGCGATGAACCCGATTGACGCCACAGCGGTCAGGGCCGGCACGCGGTAACTTCGCACGACACCGGGCCGACTGCGGCGCAGCTTGATCGCGGCAGCGAACATCAGCATGTACATGATCAGGTACAGCGCCGCCGCCATGTCGACCAGCGTGAAGAACGCCGCGCTGACATTGGGAAGAACCACGAATATCGCTGCCAGAAGCGTGACGATCATTCCCTGCATTATCAGGATGTTGACCTGCACACCGGCGGCGTTGCGCCGCTGCAGAAGCGGAGGCAGCAGGCCCGTACGTGCGGCATTGAGTAGACCCCGGCTCGGGCCCGCTACCCACGCGATGACGGACGACAGGGCACCAATCGCGACCATCCCGGCGAGCACCGGGGCGGCCCAGCCCAGGCCCCAGTGAGCGAAGTAGTTCTGGAACGCCACGACGATGCCGGTCGTCAGACCCAGGTCGTCAGGGGTGACGACCAGCGCCACAGCGATCGTCGGCAACACGAACACGATCAGGATCAACACAGTCGCCAGCAGGATCGCCCTCGGATACTCCTTGCCTGGCTTCTTCATGTCCTGCGCGTGAACCGCGTTGACCTCCATCCCCGCGAATCCTAGGAAGTTGCTGACGATTAGCACGATGCTCGCGATACCGGCGAACGGGGGGATCATGTCCCCCGCCTCCAGGGGAACCTGGCTCCGGTTCCCGGTCGACAGCCATAGTGCGCCGAGAATGATCAGAATGACCCCCGGGATGATCGTTCCCACAAGCCCAGCCCACGACCCGACGCGGGCGAACAGGTTGCCGCCGCGCAACGTGAGCAAGGTGGCGAGCCAGTAGAACACCAGGATGATGATCGCGGTGTAGAGCCCGGAAGTGGCTAGGCCGGGGTCCACGACCATGTAGGCGAAGGCGGCGCCGATGAAGGCCAGCTGCACCGGGTACCACACGACGTTCTGTATCCACTGCAACCAGACCGCCTGGAATCCCCAACGATTGCCGAACGCTTCCCTGACCCAGACGTACACACCACCGTGCCACCCCGTAGCCAGTTCGGCCGCCACCAAGGCTGTCGGGACGAGGAAGAACACCGCCGGGATGACGTACATCAAGATGCTGCCCATCCCGAAAGTGGCCATCGTCGGCAGGCTGCGCAGGCTCGCGACAGTGACAGTAGTAAGGATCGCCAGCTGGAAGATCGAGATTCGCGCTGCGGGCCTCGGGGTCGGCGTAGATTCCTGCTTCTGGCTCACGACTCTCTCCTGTTCAGTGGTGGAACGCCACGCGCGGCTTGGTGCGTGGAAGCGGGCCATCGAGGCTGTCCAGGAACTCCACTTCACGCTGGATGTCTTCAAGCAGGCTCCCGGCGAGCTCCATGCTCAACCCGTTCCGAACCACAATCCGCTGCACGACAAGATCAGTCAGGTCGTCCGGCATCGGGTACGCCGGAACCAGCCAGCCCGCCAGCCGCAGGCGCTCCGCCAGGTCGTACAGGTTCCAGTTCTTGGTGTGGTCGGGCTTCAATCTGTAGGCGAATACGGGGATCTGCGAGCCGTCGTTCCACAGCTCGAACGCCGATATCCGCGAGATCCCATCGGACAGGAACATGGCAACATCCCGGCAGTTCCCCTGCACTGCCTCGAAGCCGGGCCGTCCCAGCCTGAGGAACACGTAATACTGCAGCAGGACCTGGGATCCGGGTCGTGAGAAGTTGAGCGCGAACGTGGGCATGTCGCCGCCCAGGTAGCTGACCCTGAAGATCAAGTCTTCCGGCAGGTACTCCTTGTCGCGCCACACCACCCACCCGACGCCGGGGTAGACCAGTCCGTACTTGTGACCCGAGGTGCTGATGGAGTGAACCCTGTCGAGCCGGAAATCCCACTCCAGGTCAGGCTGCAGGAACGGCGCGACCATGCCTCCGGACGCCCCATCGACGTGGATCGGAATATCGAGGCCGGTGGAGGTCTGGACCCGGTCCAAAGCGGCGGCGATCTCCGCGATCGGCTCATACATTCCGGTGTAGGTCACACCCAAGAGCGCCACGACGCCGATCGTGTTCTCGTCAACGTGCTTCTCCACGCCCTCAGCGTCCAGCGTCTTGTGCGACTCCGAGATGGGCACTAGGCGCATCTCGACGTCCCAGTAGTTGGCGAACTTCTCCCAACACACCTGAACCGCCGAACTCATCACGATGTTCGGCTTGTCCGTGGACTTGCCTTCCGCCCGCCTCCTGTGTTGCCAAAGCCTCTTGAACGCCAGGCCGCCGAGCATGCAGGCCTCCGACGAGCCCACTGTTGACGTGCCGATCGTCTTCGACGGGTCAGGCGCGTGCCACAAGTCCCCGAGTATCCGCCAGCACCGGTCCTCGATGGCAGCCGTGGCGGGGTACTCATCCTTGTCGATCATGTTCTTGTCAGCCGTCTCCTCGGCCAGGCGATCGGCCCACGGGTCCATCCAGGTGCCAACGAACGTCGCCAGGTTCAGCCGGGCGTTGCCGTCCCGCATCACCTCGTCGTGGACGATCTGGTAGGCGGTCTGCGAGAGCATCTCTGTGTCGGCCAAAGACATCATCGGGTGGCTGGATGTCTCCCCAGGCCTGGTGAACAACGGGTTTATTGCCATCGCCTTCGAGTCGTCGGGCACGATTGATCCTCCGGATGTCAGGAGTTCGGCTTCCTTAGCCCGCCGAACTCGATCACTTCACGCTTCCACTTCGAACTCGGGGAGTCCACTCCAATCGCGCCCGGCTGCTCAGACCAAGTCGTCATCCACAGGTCCAGCGTGCGCGGCGGGCGGGGGGACCCCCACTCGGGGAGCGTTCTCGGCCGCCTCGACCTGACGAGCGACATCTTCGGTTTCGGTATCGATATGCGTGTCCAGGAACATCGGCGAGGTGGGCATCTCCAGGTGCACGTCGGTGTCTTCGTCCACCAGCACCGAGCCGGACTCGATCACGAAGTCGAGCACATGTCCTCCGCGAGCTCGATCGGAGTCGAGGAAGTGGAGGTGATACCCAGCGACTGTCATGCCCTGTGCGTAGTGCGGCGCGCGGAAGCCGACGATAGTCCCTTTGACGTTATCGAATCTGTTCTCCACTTGACCCCCCGTCGCCTCCAGTAGCGATGGATACGGCCGCTCCTGGCGCACCGCTGTGCGCGTGGTCACGTATGAGAACGTGCCGTCGATCCGAATGGCGTAGAACAGGTTCTCGCTGGGCACCGTGGCGTCAACGGCCGCCAGCAGCTCGTCCCGCGTCTGGGGCTCGGCGACGTCCACCTCCGCGTCGCCGCTGAAGAACGTGACAGCGGCGAAGGGGGTGAGATCATCGGGGTTCACGGGCTTGATGGAACCGTCACCGTACATGTGGAAGAAAGCGCCATCCACCGCGGCCATCTCGCCGTCCAGGCCGTTGAAGGTGCCCAACCCGAAGTCGCCGTGGAGCATGAGCTCGCGGTACGGGGTGTCGCCGTCCAGGATGCCCTCGACCAGGGCGCTCATGGTCGACACCTGGAAGATCTCATGGTGAGCCTCATGGGGGGACAAACGGCCACCCCCCGCGTGGTGCGCGGCCGCCGCGATCGCCAGGTCCCAGCAAGAGCCGGTGGTCCCGGCGGGACCCTGAGTGCCGGTTTCGTTCACCATGTGCTCCTGTTCGCTGGTCAGGCAGAGCTGGTCGGCAGCAGGCTGCCAGCAAGGTCAGCGTTATGTTCGTAGTTCACGGGGACATCGACGACGACAACGCCAGGGGTATTGAACGCCGCTTCGAAAACCTCAGGAAGTTGATCTTCCGACTCAACCCGCAGCCCGGTCGCACCGAATGCCTGGGCGAATCCGACCACGTCGTAGTACCCCAGTTGTGTGCCAGAGGTTCGGCCATACTTCATGACTTCTTGGAACGCCACCATGTCGTATGCCTCGTCCCGCATGACGACGTGGACCAGGTTCAAGCCGTTGCGTACGGCCGTCTCCAGCTCCACGCCGGAGAACAAGAATCCGCCGTCACCGGACACGGACACGGCCCGATACCCCAGGAAGCTCGCGGCCATCGCCCAAGGCAACGCGACGCCGAGGGTCTGCTGCCCGTTACTGAAGAGCAGCTGGTTGGGACCCCCCGCGCGGAAGTGCCGGGCCATCCAGATGTAGTTCGAGCCCACGTCACACGCAACGACCGCATCCAAGGGTGCGGCGAGGCGCAGCTGGGACACGATCGCCAGGGGGTGGCAGCGTTGGGCCGTGCCAAGCTCGTACTCGAGTGCCCCACCCAGGGCGGGCCGATTCTCGTCGATGACAGCGACGATTCCTGGCGGCAAAGGTCGCGGGGTCAGCGTCGCCCCGAGGGCCGCGATCGTAGCCGCGATGCCTCCACGCAGTTCCATGTCCGGTTCGTAGCTGGCATCCCAGTCAGCCGCCAGCGAGTCCAGGTGGATGATCTTCTTCGGCCGTCCGGAGTTCCAGAACCTCGCCTCGTACTCGACCGGGTCGTACCCGACGGTGATAACGACATCCGCTTTGGCCAGCACCTTGTCGCCCGGCTGGTTGCGGAACAGGCCTACGCGCCCCACGAAGAGGTGCTCGGGATCCCCGCACGCGGCGCCCGCGCCCTGGAAGGTCTCCACAATCGGCATCGGGAAGGCGTTGAGTAGCGCGTGCGACGGGGGGATGGCGTCAGGTTGACTGCCGCGAGCCCCAATCATCCAGACAGGCAAGTCCGCCGCGGCGATCAGATCCGCTGCCTGACGCACCACGTGTGCCGGTGGCGGGCCAAGCTCCGGTGGCTCATGCCACCCGATCGCGTGAGCCTCGGTCCGCTCCGCCAACACGTCCTGCGGCAGCGTGACTACCACAGCACCCGACGGCGCTTCGGTAGCGATCCGAAAGGCGTTAGCCAGTACGTCCGGAGCGTCGACAGGGTCCTGCAGCTCTATACTCCGCTTGGTGACGGGTGCGAACATCTCGGCGGCATGCAGGGATTGGTGAGTTCGTTTGGGCTGATCAGCCCGGGACACAGCACCGACCAGGGCCACTACTGGGTCGCCCTCGGTCGTGGCAGTCGCCAACCCCGTCACGAGATTTGTCGCGCCCGGACCCGATGTAGCGATGCACACTCCCGGACGCCGTGTCAGGCGACCAACAGCGGCCGCCATGAAAGCGGCGTTTTGCTCGTGCCGACACACGACAACCTCAGGCGTGTGATCCTCCAGCGCGTTGAAGACCCCGTCGATCTTCGCCCCGGGGATGCCGAAGACGTGGCGTACTCCGTGCAATTCCAGACCCTCAGCGATGATCTCCCCCGCTGTGCGTGAAGCCATAAGCGAACGCTAGGGGAGCCGATAGCCCCGACTCAACCGGTGCGCAACAGTCGAGGGCCCGGACCTGGTGAAGGTTGGGCGTCGGTGAAGCAGCTTCGATGCGCGAGCGTCACCAAGCCTGGACGTGTAGCTTGTTTCACATGAACCTCTTTAACCCAGCGCAGCGGAAGCAGTCGAGCCAACTGCTCGCCGGACTGACATCAGGTGTTCTAGTGGCGGCTGGACTGCTCATCTCTGGCGCAGCCCCGGCTAATGCCGCGGGGCGCCCAGGCCGGTTCGACACCAGCTTCTCGAACAACACGAACGGCGGACTCAACGGCCAGGGCTCAGAGCTGGCGATTCAGGACAACGGCAAGATCGTAGTCAGCGGGGACTTCACCCGAGTCGGCCGCACCAAGGCCCACCGCATTGCCCGGTTCAACGCCAGCGGCACGCCAAATAGGAAGTTCAACCGCAACATCGGAAGCAACGGCGGACTCAACGGCTGGGCAGCCTCGGTAGCCCTGCAGAACAGCGGCAGAATCGTGACGGCGGGCTCCTTCACGAGGGCTGGCCGCAACACCACTCACCGGATCGCCCGGTTCAACGCCAACGGCACGCCGAACAAGAAGTTCAACCGCAACATCAACACCAACGGCGGACTCAACGAGACGGCCCGGTCGCTGGCGGTTCAGGACAACGGCAAGATCGTCGTCACGGGCTGGTTCACGACAGCCGGCGGAGCGCTCACGAACCGCATCGCGAGCTTCAACGCGGGCGGCACGCCAAACGCGGTATTCAACAACAACATCGTCGCCAACGGCGGGCTCGATAACACCGGATCGTCTCTGGCCGTGCAGGACGACGGCAAGATCGTCGTCACTGGCTGGTTCACAGCGGCCGGCGGAGCGCTCACGAACCGCATCGCTCGCTTCAACGCCAACGGCACCCCAGACGCTGCCTTCAACAACAACATCACCGTCAATGGCGGGCTGAACGAAGGGGGCGGATCGGTTGTAGTGCAGCCCGACGGCAAGATCCTGGTGACGGGCGAGTTCACAGCCGCCGGTGGTGCTGCCACGAACGGCATCGCTCGGTTCAACGCTAACGGCACGCCAGACGTTGCCTTCAACAACGTCATCGCCGCCAACGGCGGCCTGGGCGGTGATGGCGCCTCGGTGGCGGCACAGGCTGACGGCAAGATCACCGTCACCGGTGATTTCTTCAGCGTGGGTGGCGAAGGTGTGCTCCACGTCGGCCGGTTCAACGCCGACGGCACGCCCGACACGAGGTTCAACACCAACATCAGCGACAGCGGCGGCCTGAACAACTTCGGCTCCTCAGTGGCGATGCAGGCCAACGGCAAGATCCTCCTGACCGGCGGCTTCACTCACGCTGGCGGCAGGCGCCACGTGAACCGCATCGCACGCGTCTACGGCAAGTACAAGCAGCACCCCGTCGCCAAGTGCGCCTCGCTGCCGAAGAAGCTGCCCGCATCGGGCCGTCGCACGCTCGTGGATCTGGGTTGCCAGACCAACGCCGGGCAGCTGGTGGGCGTCAAGGTCGTAGCGAACAAGAGCAAGTACGACCTGGTCTGCAAGGCCCCTGGAGAGGAAGCGACCACGACGGGCAAAGCTGGTTACGGACGCGGCTTCAGATCCTGCCCAATCACGCATGAACTGCGCATCCGCACGAAAGGGCAATGGGGGGCCACGACAATCACGTTGAAGGCGCCCCTAACCGATTCGTACACGAAGTACCTCAAGACCCGCGGCTATCGACGCTAGAGCTCCGATTGTCCCGGCCCGCGCCTTCCTCGTCTTGCCCGGACTATGCCATCGCGATCTGAGATGATCCCCGCATGGCGTCGCGGGCTCAGGCCCTCAAGGCACGGCTCCTGCGCTTCGATCGCGACGCGATCCACCCAGGGCTCGCCCTAACACGCAGCACGCCAGTGGCTCTCTGCTTCCTGGCGGGCCTGGTCATGGGCGATCTGGCGTCGGCGTCCACGCCCGCGTTTGGCGCCCTACTGATCGGCATGCTCGATGAGCGCGACGCCTATCGGCACCGCGTTCAAACCATGCTCATGGGACTCGGCGTCATGACGCCGGTCGTGCTCGTGGCGGGCATCGTAAGCTTTTCGGTTGGCTGGCACGTGGCCGCGGCGGCGGTAGTCGCCCTCGGCTGCGGGCTATCGACTGCCTGGGGTCCGCGCTTTGGCCACGCGGCGGCGATCGCGCTGGCGGTCTTCGCCGCTTTCGCCGCAGCCCCGGAATCGGTAGCGTCCGCCGTCTGGGCAGCGGCCGCCTTCGCTCTCGGCGGGGCCTTCCAACTCGCCGTCACCTTGTCGGCCTGGCTCCTGCGTCGCCCCGGACAAGCATTCTCGCCCGTGGGCGACGCGTGGCGCATGATTGGCCGCGCCGCGATGCCGGAAGGCCCATCCCTGCTGTCCCCGTCGTTGACCGAGGCGACCAGTTCCGCACTACGCCGCGCCGAGGACCTACCCCCAGGCGCTCCGGGCCGTGACGACTTACTGGCGTTGGCCATAGACGCCAACATCGTCCGAAGAACGCTAACTGTGAGCAATCCGAAGAGGAGCACGCCCACCGACTCCCATGGCACCTCCGAGAGAGCGTCAGCGACCTCCCGCACCCCCCTGCCGACGGCATATGTGACTGCGGCGGCGACGGCTTGCCTGCTCATCGGCCGAGCGGTTTCCATGCGCCGACAGGTGAAGGCGGCCACGGACGCGGTGGCTTCGGTTCTCGCTAGTCCCAGTGTCGAGCCCAGGGTCAGGCCGGATAGATCGAAGATCGACCGCGCGCTCGACGACGCGATCGCGTCCCTAGTCGCTCTGCACCGGCCAAGCGCTCAAGCGACGCTGCGCAGCTACTCGGCAAGCGGCGCTCTTGTGACACGGCCGCTGGCACTGGGAATGGCCTCGCCCGTCGTTCGCCAAGCTATCCCCCTGTCGATAACGTTCACGCTCGCGACGCTTCTGGGAATGGCTATAAGCCCCGACCTGGGCTACTGGATCGCCTTTACCGTCGCGCTGATCACACAGCCCGGGTACTCCGCGACGATCTACAAGACCATGTCACGGGTCGCGGGGACCATGCTCGGCCTGGTCGTCACAGCTCTTGTGCTCGACCTTGCCCCTACCCCCGCCTTCTCGATCCTCATTCTGTGGGCCGCCTCTGTCGGCATATACCTGTTCATGCCAGCCAACTACGGCGTCGCCGTTGTGTTCATCACGGTATTCGCGGTGCTGACTATCGAGATTCTGATTGGTCCGGGCGACAGGCCAGTTCTCTTCCGAGCCGTGGATACTCTCATTGGCGGTGCTCTCGTCATCGTGGCGGCGATGATCGCCCCGCAGCGTTCCGCTCCCAATCTGGCACCCAAGCTGGCCGCATTGGCTGACTCCGTCCGTTCCTCCCTGATCCTCATCCGCGATGGGGCCCCGGAGGGCGACCTGACCGTCGTCGTCGCCGCATCGAACAAGCTCAGGTATGAGGCGGCGGCGCAGCTCGACCAAGTCTGGGCCGAGCCGTCCGGACATGGCCTCCACCCGCAGGTTGGGCAGCGGGTTCTGCGCGAGCTCAACAACGTCTCGCTCTACGGAGCCGACCTTGCCGATGGAGTCGCCGACACCGCTAGTCCGGAATTGGACGCGGCCCTGGCGGCATTCGCTAACGTGTCTGACAGATTGCACAGCGTCAGCGCCACTGGGGTCGTGCCAGCTCGGTCGCCGGTGCAGCAGGCAACCAAGGCTAAGGGTCCGGCGACTACCCCTCTGGCGGCGATCGAAGATGCGCTGGACTCAGGAATGTCGACGCTGCCCCGCTCGATCTGATTCGCTGGGGAGGGCAGTCTGCGCCCTAGCTGCGCAGCACGGCGCCCAGCGCCACCTCGGCCGCGGCGACGGCGCCGTTGCGCGCCTCGGCCACTTCCGCCGCCGTGAGCGTCCTGTCCGGGGCGCGGAACCGCAGCGAGAACGCCAACGATCTGCGCCCAGCGCCGATCTGCTCCCCGGAGTACTCGTCGAAAAGGCGCACTGATTCAAGCAGCGGACCCGCCCCGCTGGCTAGCGCGGCCATCACCGCCGCTGCGGGCACGTCGGCGTCGACGACCAGAGCAACGTCCTCCTTCGCGACCGGCATAGTGCCGACCACAGGGGCGGGCACGACCGCCACGGCGGCGCTAGTCAGCGCGTCGAAATCCATCTCCATCGCACAAGTCCGGGCTGGCAATCCCGCCGCTGCGATCACTTGCGGATGCAGCTCCCCCGCGCTTCCGATCACGGTGCCACCGGTGCTCAGAGCCGCGCACCGGCCGGGATGGAACATCGGATCGCTGCCCGCCGCGACGTCAATCTCAGATCCCACAGCGACCGCGATCACACGTGCCGCCGTTATCGCGTCCGCCCACGACGCCGTACGCCCCGGACCCCACCAGCCGGCGCGCTCGCGCAACCCGGTCAGCACTACGGCGAAATGCCGGGGCTGGTCCGGGAGTACACCATCCAGCTCGTCCAGCTCGGCCTCGGACGGGCGCGCTGACACGTCCGGGCGACCCGCAGATCCGGCCGACGGGCCATCCAAGGCGAGGAACACCAGCCCCTGCTCGAACAGCGCCAAGTCATCGGAGCCCCGGCTCAGATTCCGCCGCGCACACGCCAGAAGTCCGTTCAGCAGCGTCGTGCGCAGCAACGGCGCCTCATCGCTGAGCGGATTCGCGAGGCGAACCGCGCGGCGCCGCAGATCATCGGGCGGCAAGCGGAGCACATCGAAATCCGCCTGGCCCATGAACGGGTACGCCGGCACCTCAACGTATCCAGCCCCCGCCAGGGCTATGCCCGCGCGCCTCCGGAGCCGCTGATCGCGCGTCCAGCCCCGCTGAGCGGGTACCGCTGGGAGCACTGACGGCACGTGCTCATACCCAACGAGGCGGACAACTTCCTCAACTAGGTCGTAGGGGTCTGTCAGGTCCGGGCGCCAAGGCGGTGGAGTCACGACAAGCGTGTTCCCGGTGACCGCGACCTCGCAGCCAACCCGGCCGAGCAGATCCGCCGCCACCGATCCATCAATCGGCGTGCCGGCGACCTCGGCCGGCAGCCCGGCGGCCATCTCTATCCGCACTTCCTCGTGCCCGGTCTCCACGCCGGTCATGCCCAGGTAGGTCCCGCCGCTGAGTTCGAGCATCAGCGCCGTCGCTTTCGCGGAGGCGTAGGGGGCGAGCGTGGTGTCTACGCCACGTTCGAACCGACGCGAGGCCTCGCTTGACAGCTTGTGCCGCCGTGACATCCGGGCGACCCCCCGCGGGCTGAAGTGAGCCGCCTCGAGCGCGAGGTTCGTAGACTCCCGGGTGATCTCCGCGTCGAGACCTCCCATCGTGCCGGCCAGCCCAACCGCCCCCCGGTCGTCGGCTATGACGATGTCGTCGGGGTCAAGCAGTCGTTCGACGTGATCGAGGGTTTCGAGCTTCTCGCCCAGGTGGGCGCGGCGGGCACGCACTGGTCCTCGCAGCGAGTCCAAATCGAACGCGTGAAGCGGCTGACCGGTTTCGAGCATCACGTAGTTCGTGACATCAACGGCCAGGCTCACGGACCTCATTCCGCAGGCTTCGAGCCGTCTCAACATCCACAGCGGCGTGGGAACGGACGGGTCGAAGCCTTTGATCGTGCGCAACGTGAACAGGTCGCATCCAGTCGGGTCCTTCGTGCCGCAAGGATGAGGTTCCCCCTCCGCGGGCACTGGCAGCTCGGACAACACCGTGCCTGGGTCCTCGAATGGCACGTCGTACGCGATCGCGGCTTCGCGGGCGACGCCTCGGATGCTCAGCGCGTACCCGCGGTCGGGGGTCACGGCGATGTCGAGGACTTCCTCGCCCAGTCCCAGCAGCGGGGCAGCGTCATCGCCAGGCGTTCCAGCGTCGGAAGGCAAAACCATGATCCCGGCTGGGTCCCCGGCGAGGCCGACTTCTGCGGCCGAGCAGATCATTCCGTCGGATACGTGGCCGTAGGTCTTGCGGGACTCGATCTCGAAGCCTCCCGCCAGCACTGATCCCGGCAGCGCCACAGCAACCAGATCACCGACCGCGAAGTTCGACGCGCCGCAGATGACGTCGCGGACTCCTGGGGTATCGGGGTGGCCGTGCGCCGCGCCGACTTCGACCCGGCAGAACCGTATGGGCTTACGGTGTCCGACCAGCTCCTCGATCCCCAGGACCCGGCCGACAACCAGCGGCCCCTTGACGTCCCCGCCGATGACGTCAACCGTCTCAACCTCGAGCCCGGCGGCGATCAATCGGTGGGCGATGTCCCGCCCGGTTTCGCTTGACGGAACTGCCGCGTAGACGCGTAGCCAGGACACAGGAACGCGCATCAGATCTCCAACCCGAACGGCAGCGTGAACCTTACGTCGCCTTCGACCATGTCGCGCATGTCGGTTATGCCGTGGCGGAACATCAGTGTGCGCTCCAGACCCATCCCGAAGGCGAAGCCGCGATACTCCTCGGGATCTATCCCACACGCGCGAAGGACGCGGGGGTTCACCATCCCGCATCCGCCCCACTCGATCCAGCCCTCGGAGCCGCAGGTGCGGCACGGGTCGCTTGGGCTCCCGACCGACTCACCGCGGCAGACGAAACATTCCAGGTCCAACTCCGCGCTTGGTTCGGTGAACGGGAAGTACGACGGCCGCAGCCGGGTCCTGAGCCCCTCGCCGAACAGCGATCCCGCTAGGTGATCCAGCGTGCCCTTGAGGTGGGCCATCGTGATGCCGCGGTCGACCGCGAGTCCTTCGATTTGGCTGAACACTGGGGTGTGCGTCGCGTCGAGCTCGTCGGTGCGGAACACGCGCCCCGGCGCGACCATGTAGATCGGCGGTTGCTGGCGCAGCATCGTTCGGATCTGGACCGGCGAGGTGTGCGTCCGCAACACGACACCGGAATCCGGCGACTCCACGAAGAACGTGTCCTGCATTGAGCGCGCCGGGTGATCCGGGCCCAGGTTCAACGCGTCGAAGTTGTGCCACTCGGTTTCGACTTCCGGCCCGTCGACGACGTCGTAGCCCATGGCCACGAAGATGTCCGCCAGTCGTTCTTGGATGGTCGTCAAGGGATGCCGCGCCCCGACGGGCTCACGGTCATACGGCAGCGTCACATCAACGGCCTCTTCCACGAGGACACGGGCGTCACGCTCGGCGAGCAGACCCCGTTCGCGTTCACCGATTGCTTGCTTGACGCGGGCACGGGCACCCCCGATCAGGCGCCCCGCCTCGGCCTTCGCCTCCGATGCCAGCTTGCCGATCTCCCGGTTGGCCAGCGCCAGGGCGCTTCGATCGCCTGCGTGAGCGAGCCGCGCGGCCTTGAGTTCGTCGAGGTTGGCCGCTGATGCGATCGCCGTCAACGCGCTATCAACGGCGGCCTCGACGGATTCGCGTGACAGGAGCGGCGATCGCGCGGCGAGATCTTCGTTGGCGGACATGTGTCTTTCCCGGGTTGACAGGTGAGTGTGGGCCCTAGGCCGAACCTCCGCAGTCTATGAGATGCGCCAGGACGCTCTTGGAGTGGCGACCAACAGGATCGCGATTTGGCCGCCGAGGAGGCGTCAAGACCGGCTTGCGCAGCGCGAGCTCGAGTACACGCAGATGGCCGCTGCGGACGCCAGATTCAGGCTCTCGGCCCGCCCCGTGATCGGGATCGCGACCGCGTGATCGGCTAGGGTCAGCGCCTCAGCCGTCAGTCCGCGTGCCTCGTTTCCGAATAGCCAAGCGGTCGGCTTCGCCAAGAGGCCTGATTCCTCCGCCTGCCACAGATCCAGCCCACCGCGTACATCCGCCGCGAGGACTGTCAGTCCGCGCTCCTTCGCCGCCGCGATGGCGTCCGCCACAGACACGTCGCGGACCATCGGCACGTGGAACAGCGATCCAGCCGTACTGCGGACGACCTTGCCGCTGTACGGATCGACGCATTCCTCCGCGAACATGACCGCGTCAGCCCCGGCCGCATCGGCCGTGCGCCACACAGTGCCAGCGTTGCCGGGATCCCGAACGGCCTCCAGGATCACCGCCATCCTGGCGGCTTCTGGCAGCGACCCAGCCAGCGGAACGTCAATGAACCGGCACACCGCGGCGATCCCCTGTGGATGCACAGTCTCCGTCATCGCCAACAGCACTGGCTCAGGCACCGTCGCGACGACCAGTCCGGCCGCCGCGGCTTCCTCGGCCACCGCGACCGATGCTCCGGTCGCGCCTTCAGCGACGAAGACGTCAGCCACGGCGTCTGGACGGCATCGCACGGCCTCCCGAACGGCCTGCGGGCCTTCGACGAGGAACCGCTCGACCTTCTGCCGGAAGCTCCGGTTAGCCAGCCTGCGAATCGCTGTGACCTTGTCGGAACGAACCGTCCCCCTCCCCGCCGCTGCGCGGCGGGCGGGGGGACCCCCATCCGGGCCCGACACGGGGCCCGCTTCAGGCAGCAGAGGGCTGGGCCTTGCGTGCTAGCTCGACGAGCGCGGCGAAGGCCGCCGGGTCGTTGACTGCCAAATCCGCCAGCATCCGGCGATCCACGTCGATGCTCGCCAAGCGCAGCCCCTGGATGAACCGGTTGTATGTCATTCCGTTCGCGCGCGCGGCGGCGTTGATCCGCTGGATCCACAGTCGCCGGAAGTCACCTTTGCGGTCCTTGCGATGGTCGAACGCGTAGACGAACGAGTGGGCGAGCTGCTCCTTGGCCTTCCGGTAGGACCGGGACCGCTGCCCTCGATAGCCACTGGCCTCGTTCAGGACTTCGCGCCGCTTCTTGTGCGCGTTGACCGCGCGCTTCACTCGTGCCATTTCTCTCTCCTTTGCCTTGCGGCTGCCTTGCTGCTGTCTCGCTGCTGCTTCGGGTCCCGCGTCCTGTCGACGCCAGGGACTACCTCAGCGCAGCCCCAGCATCCGCTTGACCTTCTTGCTGTCCGCCGGCGAGACCTGCTCATTCATGCCCAGCCGCCTGGTCCGCTTTGACGACTTGTGCTCCAGCAGGTGGCGCCGGTTCGCCTGCTGACGCTTGATCTTCCCGGACCCCGTCAACTTGAAGCGCTTCTTCGCGCCGCTGTGTGTCTTCTGCTTTGGCATGTGTCGTCCTCTCCGTCCGTGCGCCGAGCGCCCGGCGCGTCCTACTCGGTCTCGTCGTCGGCGACTTCCGCCGAGTTGTCTTCCGCTTCCGCTGGGCCGCCGTCGGCGACCAGCGATTCGTCCTGATCTGGCGTCGATTCCAGCTCCCGCTTGTCGCGGTCCCGCCGCTGCTGGGATTTCGTCGTCTTCACGTCCGCCTTCTTGCGCAGGGGGGCGATCACCATGATCATGTTCCGCCCTTCCTGCTTCGGCGCGTACTCCACGAATCCGATTCCCTCGATGTCCTGTGCCAGCCGCTGCAGCAGCCTGAAGCCCAGTTCTGGCCTGGACTGCTCCCGGCCCCGGAACATGATCGTGACCTTGACCTTGTCTCCCTGGTTCAGGAAGCGAACGATGTGGCCCTTCTTGGTCTCGTAGTCATGCGGGTCAATCTTCGGCCGGAGCTTCATCTCTTTGATCAACGTCTGCATCTGGTTCCGACGAGCCGCCCGCTCCTTCTGCGCCGACTCGTACTTGAACTTCCCGTAGTCCATGAGCTTGCAGACCGGGGGCCTGCCCGTCGGTGCGACCTCCACGAGGTCTAAGTCGCTCTCACGGGCCAGCCTCAAGGCGACATCAATCCTGACGATGCCCACCTGCTCGCCGTTCGGTCCGACAAGGCGGACGTCCGGCACGCGGATCCGGTCGTTGATTCGTGGCTCTACGCTGATATTGCCTCCCTGGTCGCTGTTCGGCCATCACGGCCAAAGCGACGGGGCAAGACGCGCAAGTGGATCCTTTGTCGCTGTTATGCGACTAAGACCTAACCTCGACGGACCTTCCGGTCGCCGGGTGGGAGTCGACTCCACTTGCACATCCGGCCCCGAAGTCGGACCAGGATGGGTCGCGTGAAAGTGTACCCGCATGCAGCCGCCCGCCGACAACTCCTCAGACGCGCCCGCCCTGACCGCTGTTCGCGATCTTGGCGAACTGGGCGCGGTGGAGATCCTCGGCGCTCATGCCGTCGACCTGATGACGGCGTCCGCTGTGAAGCTCGGCCTGTACGAGGACGGTGACGCGCAACGCGATCTGGCGGACGCGCGGATTCTGATCTGCGGGGTGGCGGGTCTGGTCGACGCTGTCGCGCCGCTCCTGGGCAATCAGCACACACTGCCGCTTCGCCAGGGCGTTAAGTCATTGCAGGAGGCTTTCCGAGCTCAACAGGATCACCCGGACGCTCCCGGGAACGGCCCGGGAGAGAAGTACACCCGCCCCCAGTCCGCAGGAACGGCCGTTCCTGACAGACGCGACCGTTAGGGTACAGACGCGCCCGTTGCAGCGCCCGCTTCCTTCCGTAACGGGTGCGTTTGTCAGGAACTGGCGCGACACGAGAGAGACTGGTTGGCCCGCGGCGCGCGGCGACCTATGCTGGTATTGCTGATCGTGGACGGAAACACCGGACGAGCCAGCTCACCTTAACTGCCCCGGAGACGCATATGCCTAGGCGACAGCCTCAGTACCAAGGGATTCCGACCGTGATTCACGGCAACGGAGCCGTCGCGCACGTGATGCGGCACGTCTGCGGCGGTGTCATCGGGTACCCCATCACGCCGTCGACTGAGATCTCCGAGCTGTTCGAGGCCGCTCGAGCCAGCGGGAGCGTCAACGTTTGGGGCAAGCGCCCGTTCTTCTTCGAGCCCGAGGGGGAGCACTCCGCCCAAAGCGGCGCTATGGGCGCCGCCATGACCGGCGGCTTGTTCGTGTCCAACGCCTCCTCCGGCCAAGGCCTGCTGTACGCGATGGAGTCCCACTACGTCACGGCCGGCAGGAAGATCGGCGGATTCGTGCTGCAGGTCGCCGCGCGTGTGGTGACGAAGCACTCCTTGAACGTCATGGCGGGGCACGACGACATCTACGCGCTGCTTCCCTCGGGCTACACGATCCTGTTCGGCGCCAATCCGCAGGAGGCCGCTGACCTGGCCGCCATCTCGTACCGAGCGTCCGCCTTGTCGCTGATACCTGTGGCCAACGCGATGGACGGCTTCACGACTAGCCACATGCTCAGCGAGGCCTCGCTGCCCGAGCCCGAACTGCTGCGCGCATACCTGGGTGACCCGGCTGGCCGCGTCCAATGTCCCACCGTCGCCCAAGAAATGCTCTTCGGGGCCAAGGGGCGTGTCTTCCAGCTCAAGCAGTACCTGGAGCGCCACCGGGCCGACTTCGAAGACGTGGACGCCCTCACCTCTTGGCTCGACGCCAACGCCGACCAGGTCGAGTGTGACAACTCCGGCGACCTGATTGGCGAAACGGACGTCTGGGTGCCCGAAGCGCTGCGCGGGCAGTGGCGCCGCCAGTGGGTCAACTCATACGAGAAGGGCACACGCCAGCTCGTTCCGGCCCTCGTCGACGTGAACAACCCAGGTTTGACCGGCCCGGTCCAGAATCAGCCGGATTTCCAGGCTGGCTCTGTCGATCACAGGACTCACTTCGCCAGCGCCGTTCCGGACCTGGTTCGTCAGGCGATGCGCGAGTACTCCGAGCTCTCGGGCCGTGAGTACGCCACCGTCCACACGTATGAGTGCGATGACGCTGATGTCGTCACGGTCGGCCTCGGCTCCATCAGCGACGACGTTCGCGCCGTCCTTCCGCACTTGCGCGAACAAGGCATCAAGGCTGGCCACATCGCGGTCAAGCTGCTCCAGCCCTTCCCGGATGACGAGATCGTGGAAGCGCTCAAGGGCAAGAAGGCCGTGATCGTCCTTGAACGCTCCGACCAGACGGCGCTCACATCACTAGTAGAACAAGCACTGTTCAAGGCTCTCGCCGACCCAGGCCGCTCACAGTCCGACCGCCTCCCCACTATCGAGGCTGTCCCCCGGCTCACAACGGCGATCTTCGGCCTGGGCGGGCACGACGTGCAGCCCCGGCACATCATCGCGGCC
The DNA here is from genome assembly GCA_030700225.1 of Candidatus Nanopelagicales bacterium. NCBI lineage: Bacteria > Bacillati > Actinomycetota > Actinomycetes > Candidatus Nanopelagicales > Candidatus Nanopelagicales bacterium. Next base: position 63,317 of record JAUYJT010000020.1, read on the forward strand.
TTCAAGCATGTGGCCGATGGCGCTGGCGCTCCGCTGATCTACTTGGGCTCCCAGTTCTTCTCGAAGGACCCGGACCCGCGTCTGGCCGAGATCCAGTCACGATTGCGGGCCGCGTACCCCGAGACCGAGTTGATGGCGCTGGAATCCGAACCCAACCCAGTGCTGCTGCCCCCATCCGCGATGCGCATCCGGTTCCACTCGGTGGGAGGCTACGGCACGATCGCCACCGGCAAGCTGCTCACCGACATCCTCGCGGGCGTCCTCGGGATGCACTCCAAGTCAGCGCCGAAGTACGGGTCGGAGAAGAGCGGCGCTCCCACCAACTACTACATCACGCTGAGCCCCGAGCCTGTTCTCATCAGCAACGCCTCCCTGGAGGATGTCGAAGTCGTCATCTCCCCCGACCACAAGGTTTTCGCGCACACGAACCCGCTGTCCGGGCTCACTGAGGGCGGCACGTTCATTCTCCAGTCGAACGTGTCCGCGGAACAGGCCTGGGCGGGACTTCCCAGCTACGCCCGCAGGACAATCCGCAACAAGAAGATCCGTTTCTTGGTTGTGGACGCGTTCAGCGTGGCCCGCAGTCATGCCCCGACGCCCGATCTCGAGACGCGGATGATGGGCATGGCGTTCATTGGCGCGGTCGTGGCGCACATCGACCGAGTGTCCCGCGGTGCCCCCGCAGAAGATGTCCTGGCGAAGGTGCGCGCTCAGATCCTGAAGAAGTTCGGCTCCAAGGGTGACGCCGTCGTGGAAGGCAACATGGCGGTCATCCGCGACGCCGTGCACGCGACTGAAGTCGTCGACTATGACGCGCCATCCCTCGTCGCGATCGACTCCGAACCAAGGGGCGGCACGGACCTTCGGACTGTGGCCCTATCAGCGTCGATGTGCCCTGGCGCATCCGCCACCAGCGCTCTGTTCGACACGGCCTACTACGACCAGATCGCTGGCAGGTCCTTCCGGGACGGCACCGTCGGGGAGGCTCCTGTGCTTCCCGGCGCTGGGTTGTTCATGCCCGCTGGAAGCGCGATCGACAAGGATAAGGGCCTCTTCCGGCGTGACGTCCCGAGCTTCGACCCAGCGGCGTGCACGGGCTGCATGGAATGCGCCCTCGCATGCCCGGACGCCGCGATTCCGAACCTCGTTCACGACATCGCTGACTTACTGCTAGCGGGGATCGATGAGATCGACACGACCAAACGAGCGCGCGAGGCCTTGCGCAAGCGCGTTCCCGGCTTGGCCGACAGGGTCCGCGAGATCTACCTCGCGGACAGCGCCGACCGGCCGTTCCACGAGGTCGTGGCCGAAGCGGCCGCCGACGGCGGCGCCGAGATCGCGGACGGTGTTGCCAAGCTTGCCGACGTCCTCGCTGCGTTCCCGGTGGCGCGCACGCGGCCCTTCTTCGACGCCCCGGAGAAGGCTGCCCCCGGAACGGGAGGCCTGTATTCGGCCACGATCGACCCCTGGAAGTGCACCGGCTGCCTGGAGTGCGTCGACGTCTGCGGCCCGATCGCGTTGACCGAGCGCGAGCAGGACGACAGCTTCATGGAGACGCTGGAAGACCGGTTCGAGTTCTACACCAAGCTTCCGAACACCCCGGCGCGCTTCCTGGACGGAGCCACCGAGCCGGACGGGGACACCAAGCGCCTGATGCTGGACCGGTCCAACTACTACGCGATCACCGGAGGCCACGGCGCGTGCCGCGGCTGCGGAGAGGTGACCGCCCTGCGGCTCCTGCTCGCGACGAGCCACGCGCTGGGAGAGTCCCGCCGCGCCGCCCACATTCGCGAACTGGAGTCGCTACTGGACGAGCTGCGCGCCAAGCTCGACTCGATCGACGACACCGAGCGTCGCGAGAGGATCACCTCTATCATCGCGACCCTTGAGAAGCGGCTGTTCCTGTTTGAAAGCGGCCCAACGGGAAACGGTCCGTCATCAACCGTGGTCGCGAACTCCACCGGATGCAGCAGCGTCTACGCGTCGACGATGCCCTACAACTGCTACGTGGACCCCTGGGTCAACAGCCTGTTCCAGGACGCCCAGCCTCTCGCGAAGGGAATCTTCGAAGGCGTGGCCTCACAGATCGTCGCCGACGTCGTCGCCCTCCGCCAGGCCGCTTTGGAGCTGGACGACGCCTACGAGCCGGACACGCATCAACGCGAGCTGGAAATGCTCTCGTGGGACCAGTTCACGCCCCGCGAGCTGGCGCTGATGCCGGCCGTCATGACCGTAGGCGGCGATGGCGCGAACTACGACATCGGCTTTGGCGCGATGTCACGCATCCTCGCTAGCGACACCCCGATCAAGATGCTCGTCCTCGACACGGGTGTGTACTCGAACACGGGTGGCCAGGCCGCCACATCGAGCTTCACGGCGCAGGACTCCGACCTGGCTCGGTTCGGCTCGGCTAGCACCGGCAAGCACGAGAGCCGCAAGGAGCTGGCACTGCTCGCGTCGTTCCACCCCAACGTCTTCGTGTGCGCGGCCAGCACGGCTCTTCACGGCCACTACCTGGCGAACGCCGTTGAGATGCTCAACTACACGTCCGGGCCGGCGGTCATGGATGTGTACACACCCTGCGGTCCTGAACACGGCATCCCCGACGCCGCGTCCAACGAGAGATCCCGCCTCGCGGTCGAGAGCCGCATGAATCCGGTGTTCGTCCATGATCCGCGCCGTGGTGACTCCTTGAGCGAGCGGTTCTCTATCGACGGCAACCCTGACCCGGACAAGGACTGGACGACGACCACGCTGGAGCACGTCAACGACGGCGGCGAAGTCCAGCTTCTGGACACGCCGCTCACGCCCGCTCACTTCGCCCTGGGCGAGGTGCGGTTCTCCAAGCAGTTCAGGGACCTGGCCAGCGACGAGGAGAGCACTGCGGCCCCCATCGACGAGTACGTCAGCATGTCAGTGTCTCAGCGGGATCAACGAATCCCGTTCATCTACTCCACGAGCGAGAAGCGACAACTCATCAAGGTCGCCTGCTCCGCGCCGATTGTCGCGCTGGTGGAGGACCGGCGCCGCAACTGGCAGACCCTCCAGTTCTTGTCAGGCGAACACGAGGCCAAGCTGACCGCCCTGCACGAATCCGACCTCCGGGCGCTGCGGGCTCAATACGACGAGGCGACGGCGCTGAGGGAATCATCGCTGGACGACATCGCCCGCGCCATGGCCGAGTTGACAGAGTCAAGCAAGGCACCGGTCAGCCTCGGCGTCCTCGGAATGGGCGTGGCCGCTGCGGGAGCCAGCTCCGCTGCCACCGACTCCACGTCTGAGACCGCGGAGAGACCCGTCTACCTCGACCCCGAGGACCAAGCGCTCTGCAACGACTGCGGCACGTGCTATCAGGAACTACCGCAGATCTTCACCAAGGTGAAGGTCGTCATAGACGGTGAGACTCGCACCGTGGCCCAGATGATCCCCGGCGCCCTGGAGCGCCTGGAGATCACACCACAGATCACGAAGCGCATCGAGAGAGTGCGCGCCAACTGCGACACCGAGATCATCCAGTGAGCACGTCGATCGAGTCGGCCGAGGTTCAGCCCACAGAGTCGCTGAACCTCCGGATGGGGCTGCTCAAGCGGCGGCTCCTACACGATCCCCGAGCCTTTCGTGAGATGTTCCTCGTCGACGGAATCCAGGCCGTGGGCTGGGAGTTTCGCCAGCCTGAGCTCAGCGGCGATTTCGTGCGGACTCTTTGGGCGATACTCCTGCGCGGCGGTGAGGCCAGCGATTTGGTGATGCGCTTCCTTTGGGTCGCGCGGCTCGGCATGAAGCGCAAGTTCGTCAGGGGGATCGAGCGGGAGCTCTCCGACCGCTATCCAATGTTCAACGGGCTTTCGGAAGACTGGCCGGCGGGCAGTCGCATCCCGCCGTATGTCCGCGACCCGGATTCCCGCGCGAGTGACTTCGGGCTCGTCAACCAGGGCTACTTGGGTTACGTCAACGACGGCTACACAGCGCGCGAGGTGGATCTCCTGGTCTGGCTGGAAGCCTTGCGGGACAAGATGTGCGAGGAGAAGCCCTGCGAGATCGGCGTCCTCCTGGAGGGCCGGAAGGAGCCTGACGGCGGCTGCCCGGTCAAGATTCACATCCCCGAGATGCTCGAGCTCGTGGGCACAGGCCGGTTCCGCCAGGCACTGGAGCTGATCGAGTCCGCGAATCCGCTGCCGGACGTCACGGGCCGGGTGTGCCCGCAAGAGCACCAGTGCCAGGGTGTTTGCATCCAGAAGACGCCGATCGAGATCGGCCAGATTGAGTGGTTCCTGCCCCAGCGCCAGAAGCTGGTCGATCCCGAAGGCGACGCCCGCCGATTCGCGGGAGTTCCGGACCCGTGGACTGTCGCGGCCAAACCCCCGGTGGCGATCATCGGCTCAGGACCGGCCGGGTTGATCAACGCGTACTTGCTCGCGGCGGACGGGTTCCCGGTGACCGTGTTCGAGGCCTTCCACGCCCTCGGCGGCGTGCTGCGCTACGGCATTCCGGAGTTCCGCCTGCCCAATGATCTGATCGACGACGTCGTGGGCAAGATCCGGATGCTGGGCGGACGGTTCGTCGAGAACTTCGTCGTCGGCAAGACGGCCACAGTCCAGGACCTGCGGGACGCCGGATTCTGGCGTGTGTTCGTCGGAACCGGCGCGGGCTTGCCCAGGTTCATGAACATCCCGGGCGAGCACTTCCTCAACGTCATGTCCGCCAACGAGTTCCTCACCCGCGTGAACCTCATGCGGGGAGCGAGCGACGAATTCGAGACGCCCCTGCCAGAGATCGACGGCAATCGGGTCCTGATCATCGGTGGCGGGAACACCGCCATGGACGCGGCACGAACCGCGCGTCGACTCGGCGGCCAGGTCACCATCGTGTATCGACGCACGCAAAGCGAGATGCCCGCTCGTGTGGAGGAGATCCACCACGCCCTGGAGGAGGGAATCGCCCTTCAGGTCCTGCGGTCACCTTCGGAGTTCCTCGGCGACGACAAGACCGGGTTCGTCACCGCCGCGAAGCTGGAGGTGATGGAGCTGGGAGAACCCGACGACTCCGGTCGCCGCAGGCCCGTTCCCACAGGAGAAGCGGAGGTCAAGCGCGCGGACCTTGTGATCATGGCTCTGGGCAACGACGCCAACCCGATCATCAAGGACTCCGAGCCCAGGCTGCGCACCACGAAGTGGGGCACGATCGACCTTGAGAATCCCGGATCTCAGGAGACCACGCTGCCCGGTGTCTATTCCGGCGGTGACGCGACCCGAGGCGGCTCCACCGCCATCCTCGCAGCGGGCGACGGCCAGACCGCCGCGCGCGAGATCCTCGGAGCGATCGACCTTCTGCCAGGTGAGATCAGCGGCATGGTGGCCTCTGCCCGGACGTACACCGACCTCGGGGCCTCAGCCCCGGCCATCCTCGCCAAGTCCGACCTGACGGAGGGCATCGCTGAGTTCACGGTCTACGCCCCCCTGGTCGCGGCCTCGGCGAAGGCCGGGCAGTTCGTGCGTGTCCTGCCCTGGGACGAAGGCGAACTGATCCCCCTGACTCTGGCTGACTGGGACGCCAAGGCGGGCACGATCTGCCTGGTCGTGCAGTCGATGGGCACCAGCAGCATCGAGATCAACAAGATGTTGGTCGGCGACTCTTTCACCGGCATCGCCGGGCCGCTTGGCCAACCCAGCGACATCAACCCGCAGCCGGGTGACGCGACGGTCGTCTTCACCGCCGGTGGACTGGGGCTCCCGCCTGCCTACCCGATCATGCGCGAGCACCTGCGGGTCGGCAACCACGTCACTCTCATCTCCGGCTTCCGCAGCCGCGACTTGATGTTCTGGACCGATCCAGACGAGCGCGTAGAGCAGATGCGGGCCGAGTTCGGCGAGCAACTCGATGTCATATACACGACCAACGACGGCTCCCTGGGCGTCCCCGGCTTCGTGACGGGACCATTGGAGGACCTACTCAAGGCCCATAAGCGGGGTGGCGGGCGCCAGGTGGCCGAGGTTGTGGCGATAGGACCCCCGCTGATGATGCGGGCGGTCAGCGACCTGTCCCTCCGGTACGACGTGCCGTGCGTCGCCAGTCTCAACTCGATCATGGTTGACGCGACTGGGATGTGTGGAGCGTGCATGGTGCCGGTCGTCGTCGACGGGAAGCTGGTACGTCGGCACGCCTGCATCGACGGGCCGGAGATAGACGCGCACATCATCGACTGGGACAAGTTCCTGCCGAGGTTCGGGCAGTTCCGATCCCAAGAGGCCAGAAGCCGGGACCGCCACAAGCTTTGATCCAATTTGGCTCTACGGACGGCGAGCGTCAGCGCGAGGCCGACTTGCGGTACCGGGCGATTCCCAGTGGGATGAACACCGCCAGCAGGACCAGGCACGACACAACCGACATCAGGATCGGGTACTGCATGGGGAACGACCCGCCAGCGTCATAGCCAGCGGGAAGGTTCCCGAACAACTCGCGGACCGCGAGAACTACTGACGAGATCGGGTTCCACTCAGCCACAGGCTGCAGCCAGGTCGGCATTGTCTCCAATGGGACAAACGCGTTGGAGATGAATGTCAGGGGGAAGAGCCAGATCAGCCCCGCGGTCTGGGCTATCTCTGGACTGCGCACGCTCATGCCGATGACGGCGCCGATCCACAAGAACGAGTAGGCGAACAGAAACAGCAAAGCGATGCCGGCGACGATATCGGCCACGCTTGAGTGCGTTCGCCACCCTACGAGCAGGCCAGTGATTGCCATGGCGGCGACAGTGACACCCGAGAACGCGAGGTCTGAGACCGTGCGCCCAGCGAGCACCGCACCCTTCGCCATCGGGAGCGACCGGAAGCGGTCGATGATTCCGCGCTGCAGATCCTCAGCCATTGAGATCGTGGTCGTGGCAGACGAGAAAGCGACTGTTTGGACGAAGATCCCGCCCATCAGGAACTCGACATACGACTCGCCTGGGACAGCGATCGCACCGCCGAACACATATGTGAACAGCAGGACGAACATGACGCTCTGGACGATCCCGAACACGATCGAATCCGGAACCCGGAACAGCCGGGTGAGATTGCGTCGGCTGATCGTGAGCGTGTCGCCTATGGCCCCGCTCAGGCGTGAATGCGGGAGGGGCCGGAGGTGCTCAACCTGCTGAGAAACAGTGCTCATGCCACGTCCTCGTCGCCAGCTTCGGTACTCGTCCCCGTCAGGGCCAGGAATGCATCGTCCAGCGTCGGTCGTCGCAGCGCCACGTCAAGCAGCGTGATGTGCCCGTCGTCGAGAGCTCGAATCGCCTCAACCAGCGACTGCGAGCCCCGCCCGACTGCCACGGTGACTTGGCGGGCGTCCGCGTCAACCGTTGGCTCGTCCTGACCGAGAGCGCGCAGGATATCGGCCACCGCCGCAAGCTGGTCCCGCTCCTGGACGACCAGCTCGAGGCGCTCCCCACCGACCTGGGACTTCAGTTCCTCGGACGAGCCCCGCGCGATGACCTTGCCACGATCGATGACCGCGATCTCGTCAGCGAGTACGTCGGCTTCTTCCAGGTACTGCGTCGTAAGCAGCAACGTGGTTCCGTCCCGCACTAACTCGGCGATCACCTCCCACAGAGCCATCCGACTGCGCGGATCGAGACCGCTCGTCGGCTCGTCAAGGAACAGCACCGGAGGCTGGGCCACAAGGGATCCGGCCAAGTCCAGGCGCCGCCGCATCCCGCCTGAGTACCCCTTGACCTGACGGTCGGCAGCGTCAGACAGAGCGAAGCGGTCCAGAAGCGCGTCAGCCCGCTCCCCCGCTCGTCTCTTGCCGAGATGATAAAGGCGGGCGATCATCTTCAGGTTCTCCCGGCCGGTCAGGTACTCATCGACCGCCGCGTACTGCCCGGAAAGCCCGATGCGGCGGCGAACGTCCTCCGCCTGCTTGACGACGTCGAAGCCGGCGACCGACGCGGTTCCCGCCGTTGGCGTCAGGAGCGTTGTCAGGACGCGAACCGCCGTTGTCTTCCCCGCCCCGTTCGGGCCGAGGAGCGCCAGCACCGAACCCTCTGGGACCGTCAGGTCGACGCCGTCGAGCGCGCGGACGTCGCCGCGCCGCGAGCCGAAGACCTTCACGAGTCCCCGAGCCTCAATCGCGTGCATGATCGACATCCTGCCGTAGAAGCCCGAGGCGAGGGGGCAAGATCACGACTCAGGACCAGCGGGCGGCGCGGGCAGCGAGGTCAACGTCCCGGCCCGCGAGTCGGCCGAGTTCATCGCCGACTGCCACAGCGACTCCAGCGGCCCAACCATCTTCGGGAGCCTCCACGATCCGGTCAACCAAGCCAATCTGCATGAGCTCCTGAACGGTGATGCGCTGCGATCCGGCCAATTCCGCCGCGCGATCTGGGGTCCGATACCTGATGACGGACGCTCCCTCCGGCGGCAGCGGCGTAATCCACGCGTCCGGGACGGCCAGAACCCGGTCCGCCGGGACTAGGGCGATCGCCGCTCCCCCCGCTCCTCCCCCGAGCAACAGCGACAGTGTTGGGACTTCGGCCGAGGCCATGTCGGCGAGGCACCGGGCGATCTCCCCTGCCATCGCACCCAGCTCGGCTTCGGCGCTCAGCTCCCCTCCCTGAGTGTCAACTATTGTCACCAGCGGCAGCCGCCACCGCACGGCCAAAGCGATTCCGCGGAGTGCGACCCGCAGGTCCGCCGGACCTATGAGTCTCCCTTCAATCTGAGCGGAGCGGTCCTGGCCGACGACAACACAGCCGACCCCTGCGAATCGCGCTACCGCGAGCACCGTGGCCACGGCCGACTCCCCCGCGCCCGTCCCGGATAGCGTCACGACCCGGTCCGCGGCAGCCGTTAGCTCGTTGACGCCAGGGCGCCGAGGATCGCGCGTGGCTGTGACGCTGGCCCACGCGTCGGGCTGTGCCTCCGCGGTCGCTGCCGGACCAGACCCGCCACCGGCCGCCGCCTCCCCTTCCCGCGAGGACCAGCAGTGAAGAAGATCCGCGACTTTCCCGCGCCACTCCTCGGGACTCGCGACCCCGTCGATCACTCCGGCGGACGCGAGCGCCTCCGACACCTGCACGTCGGCCGGGAACTTCCGACCGTAGATCCCTTCGTAGACGCGAGGGCCGAGGAATCCGATCAGGGCCCCAGGCTGCGCGTACGTCACGTCGCCGAGCGAACCCCATGTGGCGAAGACGCCTCCGGTTGTGGGGTGTCGCAGGTAGACCAGATACGGCAGCCCGGCCCCGCGATGCATACCAACCGCCGCCGCTATCCCGGCCATCATCAGGAAAGCGGGAGTTCCCTCCTGCATCCGCGTCCCACCCGAGATCGGCAGACCTACCACAGGCAGCCCCATTGAGCACGCCCGGTCGAACGCCGCGATGATCCTGACGGCGGCGGACCGGCCGACGGTTCCGGCCAGGAAGTCGAAGTTGCCCGCGATGATCGCGGCGGCGTGACCGTTGATGGTGGCGGAGCCGGTTGTCACGGCCTCGTCGACTCCGGTCGCGCCCCGGGCCGCGTCAAGTTCCGCTCGGTACTCGGGACTGAACCCATGATCCAACGGAGTTTCGTCCCAAGACCGCCAACTACCTTCGTCGGTCAGTACTGCCAGCATCGTGGCCGTCGAAATGCGCTCCATTCCGCCACCTTAGGCATCCAGGCGCCCCGCCCGGCTTGGATTCGGCCGGAACATGGACCCGACGACATCCCCGCTCAGTAGTGGTAACGGACCTGAATGATGATCAGGTCCTCGCCTCTGACCCGGTACACGAGGCGATGTTCACTAGTCACGCGCCTCGACCAATAGTCGGCGAGCTGCTGCGTAAGCGGCTCGGGCTTGCCGATGCCGACAGCTGGGTCGCGAGAACATTCGGCGATCAGCCGATTGATGCGCTTGAGCGTCTTGTCGTCAGCCCACGAGACGTAGTCGTCCCAACCGCTTCGTGTGAAGACGATCCTCATGCCTCGAGCAACTCGTGGCCTTCAGCCTGCCCAGCGTCCGCCTCGGCGATGCTCGCCGCCAGGTGCGCCGCATTGGCCGGGGAGCGCAGGAGGTAGGCGGTTTCCTGCATGGAACGGAACTGTGCCTCGGAGACAAGGAAGGCCGTACCACGCTTGGACAGGATCTCGACCGGTTCCTGGTCGGCATTGACCTGCTCTATTAGCGGGAAGAGCAACCTGCGAGCCTCGCTTGCGGTGACAGCCATGAAATAAACCTCCTTGGTACAAGAAATCGTACCACCCCCAAGGCCCCGTCCCCGGCTTCAGGTGCGCCCGGATGTCAGGATCTTGCCCATGGTTTCGCGCACCCCGCGGACCGCCTCACCGGCCATCGCGCCAGGGGCAGACCGCAAGGCTTCCCCGAGGTCCACGTTGTCCCGCAGATACGCCGCCACCCGCACTGGGTCCAGTCGGTCACGCGCCAGCGACAGCGCGTCGACCTCATCGAGCGTCGCGTCCACTACGCGACCAAGATCCAACCGCCGCAGCGCCAACTCGGTCAGGTCCACCTCATCCAAGCTGGCGTCCACGACACGAGCCAGATCTAGGTGGTCGACAACGAACCCGGTCAGGTCGATCTCGGCGAGGACAGCGCCCACTGTCTCGGGCAACGCCGCCGAGAGGGCCTCGGCGGCTTCATGCTCAGCTTCGGCGCGCAGTCTCGCGCCTCGCTCGGCCAGGGGGCGGGTCACCACACCGACTACCCGCACCGCCGCACCGACAGGCCCGGCCAGAGCCGAAGCTACTGGGTCCTGGGCAACACGAACCGGGGGTCCAGCCAGACTCCTGGCGCCCTGCGACAAGCGTTGGACCATCTCGAGCGCGAGGTCGAGTATCCCCAGGAATACATCCGCCAGTGGCTCAGCCGGAATGGGCGCACCCGGAGCGGACAGCACCCGCGCTTCGCCGGAAGTGAACCTGCCAGCCGTCACAAGCCCCAGCAGCGTGACCCCCATAGTCCGGTGGACCGAACGATGTGGACGGGCTCGCCCGCCTGGCGGATCGCTAGCCACAGATCAGCCCCCCAGCGGTTGTCAGGTCCCGGTGCGAACTACCCAATTCTCCAACACCCAGACTCCCCACCCGCGGGCGCCACCCGCTCCGCGGTCAAGCCAGCCACACCCGCACCGGCACGGACTTGAACGCGGGCGTTCCCGATCGGGGATCGACGTCGTCGGGGACGAGCGAATTGGCCTCCGGGTAGTACATGGCGACGTTGCCCGGGCGGATGCCATCGAAGGCGGCGGCTAGAACGGCCATCTGGCCAACCGAGCTTCGCACGTTGATCGCAGCTTCGTCCGAGATACCGAGCCGCGCGAGGTCATCGGGGTGAATCAGTAGAACGTCACGGCGGCCTATCCCCCGGTAAAGGTCATGGTCTTCGAAAACGACGGTGTTGAACTGACCCTCCGAGCGAATGGTCATAAGACGCATCTCATCGGGTCCACAGGACGCGTCCGGGATGTTGTATGTCTTCAGGATGGCGCGCCCGGACCGCGTTGCGAACTTCGGTTCGTGTCTGACCCGGCCCGGAACCGCGAACTCGCCCCCCTCACCGTCGATGCCGCTGATCGGCGCGTAGCCCGGCACCACATCGGCTATCAGCTCGCGCACGCCGCCGGGATGACGCAGCGCCGCCCAATCCAGGGCGCCGCCCACGCCAGTCGCCAGCGCGGGCATGAGCTGAGCGAGCTGCGACAAGATCACAACCTCGCTGCGCGGACCTGAGTGCCTGGCCGGGCCGCCATCGCTGAGCCGCACGAAACTGAACATCGATTCCTGAGTGGTCTTGTCCGGCTCCTCGTCACGAGGAAGCGCGGGAAGAATCACAGTCCGCTGGCCCGTGCCACGGACATGTCCGGTGTTCATCGACGTGCTCACATGAACCAGCAGGCTCAGCTTGCCCAGGGCCTCGGCGGCCCAGCGAGCATCGGGGCTCGCGCCGTAGAGGTTGCCACCCAGACACACTCCGACCTTCGCCTTCCCGTCGTGGGCGGCCCGAATGCTGGCGATCGTGTCCCAGCCCGGCTCGGTTGGCAGGGTCAGTCCGTACTTGTTGGTCAGGGCTCGCGCAGCCGCGTCATTGAGCCGCGAACTCACTCCCATCGAACCAACGCCTTGAACATTGCTCTGCCCGCGCAGTGGCAGCAATCCGGCGTGACGGCGACCGACCATGCCTCGCAGGAGGGCGAGATTGGCGATAGCCTCCACGTTGGCCACGCCGTTGGCGTGATGAGTAATCCCCATGGTCCAGCAGAAAACCACGTTCTTCGCGTCCGCGTACCTGCCGGCGATCGTGTCCATCCGCGCCCTGGTGACTCCAGACGCGGCTTCGAGCGTTGGCCAGTCCTGGTCGGCCAAATGGGACATCAACTCCGGCCAGCCATCGCAGTGCGCGGCGAGGAACTCCTGGTCATGGCCGCCGATCTCCACGACCCGCTTGGCGATGCCCGTCAGCAAGGCCAGGTCGCCCCCGATATTCGGCTGTACATACTCCGATGCGATCCGCGTTCCCGTCAGCAAACTCGCCGGATCGCTGGGAACACGGAAGCGCACGAGCCCCGATTCCACAATCGGATTGATCACGACAACATGACCCTCGCGGCGGCGCACCCGCTTCAACGTGTTCATCAGTCGCGGGTGATTGCTTGCTGGATTCCCCCCGATCACGAACACCAGATCGGCGTGCTCCACGTCGTCTAACTCGACAGTGGCCGTAGCGGTCCCGAGCATCCCGGTCATCCCAACGCCGCTCGCCTGATGGCAGTAAGAGCTGCAGTTGCTGACGTTGTTCGTTCCGTAGCAACGGGCAAGAAGCTGGATCAGGAATCCGGCCTCATTCGAGGCGCGCCCGCTCGCGTACCAGAACGTTTCGTCCGGCGCGGTCCCGCCCAGCTCGTCAGCGATGAGACCCAAGGCGTCATCCCAGCCCACTGATTCGTAATGATCCGAGCCTTCCGGCAGAAACACAGGCGTGGTCAGTCGTCCCAAGGCCTGCATCTGTAACGGCGAGTATTGACGCATCTTCGACACGCTCGTGGCGGGCCAGAAGGAATCGGGAATCGACGTTCGCATGTCCCCGGCCTGCGCCTGGAACGCCTTCTTGCATACCTCGGGGAAATGGCCCACTTCGTTGACCATGCCGCCTTCTTGGCCACCCATGCCAAGGGCGCAGGTCTTGCAGGTGTTCTTGCTTCGCAGCGCCCGCCACATCTGCCTGTAGCCGCCACTGGCACGGGCGGCCTTGAGCGAATAGAGAATCGCGGGCAGACCGCCGCCCCCAGCCACTGAGCGACCGTGAACCGGCGCCGCGGAAGACTCGACCACGAAGTCGACGGTACCGAGGTCGGCTGGCTCGCGCGCGCTCGGCGGGGCGACCGCCCTAGGGTGAGAATCATGGCGTCATCGACCGACATCCCTACAGCGGACCCGCTACTGCCCCGATCCCCGCTACTGTCGCGAATCCGCGAGTCAGTGATAGGCGACGACCAAGTGATGCCAGGCCCGTACGGGCCGAGGCGTATCACCTATGCCGACTACACCGCCAGCGGCCGTGCGCTTACGTTCATCGAGGATTTCATCCGCACGGAAGTGCTGCCCAGGTACGCCAACACGCACACCGAGAGCAGCGGCACCGGCCTGCAAACCACCAGACTGCGGGAGGATGCCAGGCGTCTTGTCGCCGAAGGCGTTGGGGCCAACGACGACTACGCGGTTATCTTCGCCGGAGCGGGAACGACGGGCGCGATCGACAAACTAGTCGGGATGCTCAACCTTCGGCTACCAGCGGACCTGAATGCTCGGTATCACCTTTCAGACGCCATCCCGGCCGCCGAGCGACCCGTGGTGTTCATCGGACCTTACGAGCACCACAGCAACGAACTTCCGTGGCGCGAATCCATCGCCGACGTCGTCCCGATCCCTGAGGATCCTGACGGACGCATCGACATGTCCGCTCTTGAGGTAGCTCTCGTCCGGCACGCCGACCGTCCGTTGCGGATCGGGTCCTTCAGCGCCGCCAGCAACGTCACCGGCATCGTCTCGGACATCCCAGGGATCACCGCGAAACTGCACGAACACGGCGCGCTGTCGTTCTGGGATTTCGCTGCGGCTGCCCCCTACGTCGACATCTCGGTCGCCCCCGGCAACGACCCGGCGCTGGCGGTGGACGCGATCTTCTTCTCGCCGCACAAGTTCATCGGCGGCCCAGAGACCCCCGGTGTTCTCGTTGCCCGCAAAGCTCTGTTGACCAATTCGGTGCCCGATGTCGTCGGCGGGGGATCGGTGCTGTTCGTGAACTCCGATGATCACGTGTATCTGTCCGACGTCGTCCAGCGCGAGGAAGCCGGCACACCGGCGATAGTCGAAGCCATCCGCGCGGGGCTCGTCATGCAACTGAAGGCCGCAGTGGGTGTCGACACGATACGCGCGCGTGAGAACGACTTCGTCCGGCGTGCCATGACCGCTTGGAGTGCTCACCCGGCTATCGAAATTCTGGGCAATCAGAAGGCTGAGCGGATCTCGATCGTGTCATTCGCGATTCACACGGAAAACGGGTATCTGCATCACAACGCCGCCGTCGCGATGCTCAACGATCTCTTCGGAATCCAATCCCGGGGAGGCTGTTCCTGCGCCGGGCCTTACGGACACCGGCTCCTCGGAATCGACATCGAAGCCAGCCGGGAGTTCGAGAATGAGGTCAAGCTTGGCTGCGAGGGGATCAAGCCAGGATGGGTCCGCGTCAACTTCAACTACTTCATCTCCGAAGTGGTCTTCCGCTACATAGTGGAAGCGGTTCAGCTCGTGGCCGAGAACGGTTGGCGGATTCTCGGCGACTACGCGTTCGATCCGCTCACCGGTCTGTGGCGGCACCGCGAGGGCCCGGCGGAACCGCCGCTACGACTCAGCCAGCTCACCTACGACACCGACGGCCGCCTGACCTACCCACACCACGACGACTTGGCCGATGAATCGGCTCTGGCTGGCTACCTTGAGCGAGGACGCCAAATCCTGGCCGACGCGGTTCCAAGCACCGAACCGACCAGCGACTCAGAGCTGGTCGCGGCCGGGCTCGTGAGGGAAGACTTCGATCAGTTGCGGTGGTTCGATCTGCCGCCGGTGTGTCTGCGGCCTTGACCACGCCGATCGCCGGACCGGACGAGCGAGCGCCTCGAGCCGGGCCTAGAGCCGACAGGCGGTGATCTTCGTTACCAGTATTCCCCGCCCACCCAAGTCCGCCAGGCGATCCATGACCTGGTGCACGTCCCGCTTCAACACGACCGCCCGCACCGCCGCCCAGCCCTGCTCACGAAGCGGCGAGACCGTCGGCGATTCCAGCCCCGGCGTCAGCTCGCAGGCGACCTCGACGCGATCCAGCGGGATGTCGTAGTCGACGAGCACGTAGGCCCTGGCGGTGAGCACTCCCTGCAGTCGGCGCACGAACACTTCCGCGTCTGGTGACAGTGTCGCTCCGGTGCGCCCGACCAGCAGTGCTTCGCTTCGCAGGATCGGCTCGCCAACTGTCTCCAGGCCCGCTGCGCGCAAAGTGCTGCCCGTGTCTACGACGTCCGCTATGGCGTCAGCCACACCGAGAGCTACAGCGTTCTCCACCGCTCCGTCCAGATGGACGACAGACGCCTCGATACCCTCCCGGCTTAGGAAATCTGCCAGGACTCGCGGGTACGACGTGGCGATCCGGAACCCGGAGAAGTCGCCGATCTGGCCGACGCGCCCCACGGGAGCGGCCAGGCGGAATGTTGACGGCGCGAATCCCAGGGCGAGCCGCTCATCCACGGGCGCCCCGGAGTCCCGGAGCATGTCGCGTCCCGTGATTCCCAGGTCCAGCGTCCCGGTGCCGACATACGTGGCGATGTCCCTGGGGCGCAGGAGGAAGAACTCGACGTTGTTCTGCTCGTCGGTCACGACTAGCTCCCGCGGGCCGCGCGCCACTGAGTAGCCGGCCTCAGCGATCACGGCCTTGGCGGGCTCGGCGAGCTGGCCCTTGTTAGGCAGAGCGACTCGTAGCATTCGTATCCTCCTCGCCGCTACAGGTAGCGGTACACGTCTTCCAGCCCGATCCCAGCGGCCAGCATGAGGACCTGGCAGTGGTACAGCAACTGGGCCAGTTCCTCGGCGGTTCGCTCAGGCCCCTCGTGCTCGGCGGCCATCCATGTCTCGGAGGCCTCTTCGACAATCTTCTTTCCGACACCGTGGACGCCCGAGTCCAGCAACGCCACAGTTGCCGACCCAGTCGGCCTTTGGGCGGCTCTGCTCTGCAGCTCGGCGAAAAGCTCCTCGAATGACTTCATGACAGGCTCCTGATCACGAGAATCCGGCTGACCGTTGTACGCGCGGCATGCGGCGCAGGCCCAGCACCGTCGCCACGGCGGCATCGAAGGCCTCGGCGCCCTTGTCCCCGCTGCTGCCCGGGAGTCCTGCCCGGTCAAGCGCCTGTTCGACATCGTCGCACGTCAGGACTCCGAAACCGACTGGGACGCCCGCGGAGACGCTGACGCGCATCAACCCCGAGGACACGCTGGAACATACATAGTCGAAGTGCGGCGTGCCTCCCCGGATCACGGCTCCTAGTACGACGACCGCGTCGAAACCCGCGTCGGCAGCCCTCCTGGCAGCCACCGGAAGCTCGAACGCCCCCGGCACGCGGATCACGAAAGGCTCGACGCCACATCGTTCCGCGGCTCTCAACGCCCCAGCCAGTAGGCCCTCCATGACGTCCGGGTGCCAGGACGCGCCAATGACGGCGACGGTCACGTCGCTCGCGTCCACCCGCAACTCTTTCGGTCTGGGGCCGGTCATGCCACTCCCCCAGCGTCGCCTGTGTCTTCGGGTTCGCCTGTCCGCCCGGATTCGAGGCCCACGAACTGGTGGCCCATCCGGTCGCGCTTGGTCGTCAGGTAAGACTCGTTCAAGTCATTGACACCCACGACCAAGGGGATTCGGTCGATGATCGACAGACCATGACCTTCAAGGCCGGCGCGCTTCGCCGGGTTGTTGGTGAGCAAACGCAGGGTCTTGACGCCCAGGTTCACCAGGATCTGCGCTCCGGTTCCGTATTCGCGAGAATCCACTGGCAAACCCAGGTCAAGATTCGCGTCAACGGTGTCCCGACCCGACTCCTGCAGGCTGTAGGCGTGCAGTTTCTGAAGCAACCCGATGCCGCGACCCTCATGCCCGCGCAGGTACAACACGACGCCACGACCCTGAAGCGCGACGGCTTCCAATGCCGCGTGGAGCTGCGGCCCGCAGTCGCAACGCAACGACCCGAGGACGTCGCCGGTCAAGCACTCCGAATGAACGCGCACTAGTACGTCCTCGCCATCCGCGATGTCCCCCATGACCAGGGCGACGTGCTCCCATCCATCGACGGTCGACCGGAATCCGACCGCTCGGAACTCCCCGAACCGTGTCGGCAGCGACGTCTCGATGACTCGCTCGATCTGGCACTCGTTGCGACGCACATATGCGATCAAGTCAGCGATCGAGATCATCGTCAGGCCGTTGTCGTCCGCGAATTCCCGGCAGGCCCGGGAGCGCATCATCGTGCCATCGTCGTTGACCAGCTCACAGATGGCCCCGACGCCGGTGTAACCCGCCAATCTCGCTAGGTCGACGGCGGCCTCTGTGTGGCCCGCTCGCCGCAGCACGCCTCCGGGCACGGCCCTTAGCGGGAACACGTGGCCAGGGCGCGTCAACTCCCACGGCTCGGTTGCCGAGTCAGCCAGGACTCGCAGCGTGTGAGCGCGGTCCAAAGCCGAGATCCCCGTTGAGATCCCATCGCGTGCGTCCACCGACACGGAGTAGGCCGTCTGCTTGCGGTCCTGGTTCACCGACGTCATCGGCGGCAGATCGAGCCGGTCCAGGATCGTGGTCGGCATCGGGGCGCAGATCACTCCGGATGTGTGCCTGATCACGAACGCCAACAGTTCCGGTGTTGCCTTGGACGCGGCGAAGATCAGATCGCCTTCGTTCTCGCGGTCCGCGTCATCCACAACTACCACGGGGCGACCGGCCGTGATCGCGTCGACCGCGGCGGACACGGGGTCTAGCCGGACTTCATCTTCCTGACTCGCCGCGACCGGCGTGCCGTGACGGCCACGCCGACCCGTATCGGCGCCGGGCTTGGCTTTGGCTTTGGCGTCGGCCGACAGCAGTCGGTCAGCGGGGATCAAGTGAGGTCCGCGGTTAGCCGCTCAACGTATTTCGCGATCACGTCGACCTCCAGGTTCACCTTGTCGCCAACGGCCAGCCCCCCGAGTGTGGTCTGCGCCAGCGTCGTGGGAATCAACGACACCGAGAACCAGTGTCCGCCATGATCCGCGCCGATTCCAACAACGGTCAGCGAAACTCCATCGACCGCGACAGAGCCCTTCTCGACCAGGTACGACTCGGTGCCCTGTGGCAAGGCGAACCGGAACGTGTCCCAGCGCTCGGACCTGTCGCGCCGAACCACTAATGCGACGCCGTCAACGTGACCCTGCACGATGTGCCCGCCCAACCGCGTAGCGGGTGTCACGGCACGCTCCAGGTTCACCGGATCTCCGAGCCGCAGCAGGCCGAGCTTGGTCCGCGAGAGCGTTTCGGGCATTACGTCGACGACGAAGGCTGTGTCCGAGATCGCCGCGACCGTCAAGCAGACCCCTGATACGCAGATCGAATCACCCAACGCAGTCCCGGCGACCACTCGCTGGGCTGCGATCGACATGCGCATTCCTTCACCGGCGGCATCGAGCGCGTCGACCCGGCCAACTTCCTCCACGATTCCGGTGAACATCTCAGATCCTCGCTCCCGGCGACAACGGCAACAGGTCTAGCCGAACATCATCTCCGACGCGCGCGACGGCGGACAGCTCGAACCTGCGCGCCCCGTCAACCGACCCGATCCCCAGGTCTGCAATCGCTCCAGGTCCGGAACCAAGCAGAGCGGGGGCTGCGTACCAAACGACGCGGTCCACGACACCGGCGCGCAAGAAGGCTGTCGCCAGGGTGGGGCCACCTTCGAGCAGCAGGTGGTGGACATCCAGCGCATACAGCTCACTCAAAGCCTCGGCTGGCTCGCGGGTTCTCAGCCGCAGGAATCCCTCCGTTTCACGGATCCGAGCAGCGGCTGGCACCGAGCGTTGACCCATCACCGCTCGTAGAGGCTGACGTTTGGCGCTCCCGCCTCGCGGCCGTGCAGATAACCGGGGATCGTCCGCCAGAAGCGTGCCTGTGCCGATCAGTACAGCGTCAGCTTCAGCCCTGAGCTGGTGAACCTCCTCGCGGGATTCGGGGCCGCTGATCCAGCGGCTGGACCCGTCCCGCGCGGCTACCCGCCCGTCCAAAGTGGCCGCGGTCTTCCACGTGACGAACGGGCGCCCGCTTGACATGGCGAAGGTCCAGTGCGGGTTGACGGCCGCCGACTCCTCTGCCATCAGGCCACCCTCGACGGCGACACCGGCGTCTCTCAGGCGGTCGGCGCCTCCGGATGCTGCAGGATTCGGATCGGCCTGGGCGAAGACGACGCGCGAAACATCTGCCTCGATCAAGGCCGCCGAGCACGGCCCGGTGCGCCCGTGATGATCACAGGGCTCCAGCGACACGACGGCAGTCGCTCCCCGGGAGCGTTGACCGGCTGCTCGCAAAGCCACAACCTCGGCGTGCGGGCCACCCGCGCCTTCATGCCAGCCCTCCGAGACAACGCATCCGTCGCCGTCCAGAATCACGCAGCCGACCCTTGGGTTAGGGCGCGTGTCGGGGGAATTGGCCGCGAGTTCGATCGCACGGCGCAGCGCGGCCTTCTCATCCACGGTCCCATTCTCGCAGCGTTTAGCCAGATGGTGGCTACGTGGTGGCCGCACGCTCCGCGATGGCACGCAGCTCACGGATCGCGCGGTCCGGATCGTTTGACCCGAAGACGGCGCTGCCAGCGACGAACACATCCGCCCCAGCCTCAGCACAGGCTCCGATCGTGTCCGCGGAAACTCCACCGTCGACCTGCAGCCACACATTCGAGCCCTTGATCAACTGGCTGGCCCGGCGAATCTTGGGAACCACAGCGTCGAGAAACGCCTGGCCACCGAAACCCGGCTCCACGGTCATGAGCAACAGCATGTCGATCTCAGGCAGCAGGTCAGCGTACTGCTCGACGGCGGTGGCCGGCTTCAACGCCAGGCCGGCACGTGCTCCCACAGCCCGCAGCTCACGCGCCAGCCGGATCGGCGCGCGCACTGCCTCAGCGTGGAACGTCACCATGCCCGCCCCGGCTTCGGCGTAGGCGACGGCCCAACGATCTGGATCCTCGATCATCAGGTGGCAGTCCACGGGAGTATCCACGTGCTTCAGCAACGCTCTTACGATCGGCAGCCCGATAGTCAGGTTCGGCACGAAGTGGTTATCCATCACGTCCACGTGCAGCCAATCGGACGCTGACTCGACTCGTCGGCACTCCTCGGCCAGGACGGCGAAGTCGCAAGACAGAATGCTTGGCGAGATCTGAACAGCCACGTTCGGCAGGCTACTACCACGGCGCGCAGTTCCCCGTATCCGCTACTCCAGTAGTGGCGGTGGGGGTTTGTCGGTGATGGTGATTCCGGCTGGGGGTACCTCCCGCCGCGAAGCGGTGGGGGAGCGTCCGCCATGTCCAGCCGCTCGCTGCTACTTCGGAGTCTTGCCCGGTCTTGGGGTCGAGGCCTGGGTCTAGGTCCCATCCGTGGTGGGTCTTCAAGCCGTGATGCCTCCGACACAACGGCCCCAGATTCTCCGCTGTGGTAGCCCCCTTGGGCCATGGGACGGCGTGATCAAGATCGCAAGCCTGGGAGCGGCGGCGACACCTCCCCCACCGCTTCGCGGCGGGCGGTACCCCCCGGATGGCGGCAATACGGTTCGCGGGCCCGAACCAACCGAGCCAACGCCGCACCCGGGGTATACGTTCGAGAACCAGTCGCCGTCACTGTCGACGACGCGGCATCCACGATCCAGGCCCTCCACTTGCCGTCGGCGGCCAGCTCACGAGCCACAGCGGCCGGGACCGGACCCAAACCAGTCACCTCGCCAGGGTCCTCGGCCAGTCCCAGTAGCGTGTCCAAGCCAACGACGACGTTGACCTCAACACCGGTGGCGGCGGAACCGGCGGCGGGGGAGCCTGTGGGGGCGCTTGTGGGGTTGTTCAGGATTAGGTCGGTGAGGGTGTCGGCGCGGATCTGATCTATGCGACGCCCGGTGCCGTCACTGGACATGCCTTTGGCGATCGCGGTTAGGCGCCGCCAGATCCTGCCGCCTTCCTCCTGGGGCAGTAGGGCGAGTAGTTCACACATGCCGTCTTGTTCATCGCGCAGCTCCACGCGGCGGTCCTGGCGGGCCCTCAAGCGGGCCTCCTCCAGCAGAGGCGGCGCGAGATTGTGTTTGATCCCCTTCGCGGTGCGGCGCACCTCCGCGCAAGTCCACACCCGGGAACCAGCCAGCCACCGCTTCTGGACCCGCCCAGCCACAGCGGCGGTCACCTCCAAGGCGGCCTCAACGTCCAGATTCGCCAC
>JAUYJT010000021.1 GCA_030700225.1 Candidatus Nanopelagicales bacterium
GGCCGTCGCCCATCCTTCGCTACATCCTCACTATGACGACGCACATGAACAACTACATGACGGGGTCCCATGCGGCCATCGCGTCGCTGAAAGATCAGCCCACCGTGACGGCATCATCCTCAGCCAGCCTGGCGGTCAACATCCCGTAGCTGCGTTCGGCCGACCGCTGATCTAGTTGCGCCTTCACTACGGCGAGCATGTGGTTGAACGCGAACCTGGCCGCGCCCGCGTGCGAACGAAGCTCACGGATCTGGGATGGGGACGGATCCAGGGCGAAGCGGTACGCCTGCGTCACCGTCTGCGCGCTCACGCGGCAGGCTCCCGCTTTGCGCACGCGACAGCGCGCAACGCCCGGTTCCGTGCACTGCGGCGACCGTAAAGACGCGCACACATCGAAGTCAGAACCTCGATCATGTCTCCCCCACCGCCTCTCCGGGGGAGGACCCCCTGGACCAGATCGTCTACCACCTCACCGTCATCCACGACAACAAGGCGGCGGCCCTGCGCCGACCAGGCCGCCTCAACCAGCTCGGTGTTCATCCGGCCCAGCCGGTCACGGTGCTCCACAACCACAACTGTGACATCCGGGTCCGACAAGTAGACGGCGAAGCTTCGGCCGCCGCCCCCTCATCCCCGACCCCACCTCAGTTCCAACACGTGCGACCGCCAGACCTGTACCGGCAGCCCATTGGCTCAGCCGCGCGACTCCCCCAGTAGGGGTATCCCCTTTGGGGGAGGGGTACCCCCAGACGATCCAGATCCGAGCGCTGGTCGTGGGAGGACACCCGCGCATACAAGCCCAACTCCCACACTCGATCCGAGGAACCATCACGACCAGGATCGTCCCCGAATCAGTCCGCACGAAAGGAACCGGCATGCGGTCACCTCGAACCCAACGCCACGCGGTCTGATAGTGAACCCCACTCGCGGTGGCCCACTCGGACAACCTCATAACCGCAGAGCAGTACAGATGTACGGCGATACGTGATGAAACACCCCTGAACAGCTCACGGACCCCTCTGCGTGTTGAAGATCGAGTTGAGTCGCCAATCGCACGATCGGCACGATCGGCTTCCATGCCCTGGTCCTACTACGCTTCGGGAGCGATGAGTACTCCGCGCGAACCATCTTCCCCGGACCCCGGTCTCGGCCGCCCGGGAGGACTTGTTCCGCCTCCGACGTTGCTCGGAGCGTTCGGCATCTGCGATGTGGAGCCGACTGTCGAGTCCGGGCGCAGGCCCGCGAAGGCAGTCGTCGACGAGACCTTGCGGTTCGCGGCAACAGCGTCCCGCGGGGGCCGAGAGGCGCTCGGGGTCGAAGTCGTCTTCCACTCACCGACCGGAGAGACCCACCGCGCGACGCTGAGCCCGGACGGAGATGGTCTGGACCGCTGGCATGTCGACCACAAACTCGGCGAACCCGGCGACTGGACGTTCGACATCGAGGCGTGGAACGACCCGGCGGCGACCTGGCGCCGACGAGCGGCGATCAAGATCCCCGCCGGATCAGACGTCGAGCTTGAGCTGGAGGAAGGCGCACGCCTGCTGGAGCGGATCGCGGATTCCCTTCCCCAGGAATCGCGGCACGCACGGAATTTGATCTCAGCCAGCATCACCGCGCTCAGAGACTCGCGCAGACCCGGCGAGGCGAGACTCGCGGTGGCGCTGGCCGAGGACGTTTCCGAGCTTCTAGCCGCGCACCCAATCCGACAGCAGCTATCACGCAGCGGACCGTGGCCGATACGCGTCGAGCGCGCGAGGGCTCTGTTCGGATCGTGGTACGAGATGTTTCCGCGCAGTGAGGGCGCGCGCTTGAGGCCGCCGCGATCGGGCAACTTCAAGTCCGCCACCAAGCGGCTCCCCGCGATAGCGGCTATGGGCTTCGACGTCGTGTACCTGCCCCCGATCCATCCGATCGGCCGCACACATCGCAAGGGGCGCAACAACGCGCTCAAGGCCGGGCCGGAAGACCCCGGTTCGCCTTGGGCTGTCGGAAGCACCGATGGGGGCAACGACGCCATCCACCCGGACCTGGGAACCTTCGCCGATTTCGACGCGTTCGTCGCCCGGGCGTCCAAGCTCGGACTCGAAGTGGCGATCGACCTTGCCCTGCAGACCTCACCGGACCATCCCTGGGTCAAGCGCCACCCTGAGTGGTTCACAACACGCGCGGACGGCAGCGTCGCCTACGCCGAGAATCCGCCCAAGAAGTACGAGGACATCTACCCGCTGAACTTCTGCGACGACCCGGAAGGCCTCTACGCCGAGATCGTGCGAATCGTGCGCCTTTGGATGAGCCACGGCATCCGCATCTTCCGCGTCGATAACCCGCACACGAAACCACTGTGGCTGTGGGACAGGTTGATCGGCGACATCAACGCCACTGACCCCGACGTTCTGTTCCTCGGCGAGGCGTTCACTGGGCCGCCCATGATGCGTGCGCTTGCCGCCGTCGGCTTCCAGCAGTCGTACACGTACTTCACCTGGCGCACGGCGAAGCCGGAGCTGACCGAGTACCTGACGGAGCTGAGCGGACCCGCCGCCGCCTACATGCGGCCCAACTTCTTCGTCAACACCCCCGACATCCTCCACGCCTTCCTGCAGACCGGCGGCCCGCCAGCGTTCGCGATCCGCGCGACGCTCGCGGCGATGATGTCGCCCTCGTGGGGGATGTACTCCGGCTTCGAGCTGTTCGAACACGTGCCAATCCGCCCAGGCACGGAGGAGTATTTGGACAGCGAGAAGTACCAGTACCGGCCACGGGACTGGGCGGCGGCCCAGAACTCTGGGGAAACGCTCATCGAGTACATCACTGTGTTGAACCGACTGCGGCGCGAACACCCGGCCCTGCGGTACTTGCGCAACATCCGGTTCCATCACGTCGACGACTCCGACGTGATCGCATTCTCCAAGACCGACGGCGACGATCAGGTCATCGTCGTCTGCACGCTCAACCCGTTCGACACGCGCGAGACCACGATGTGGCTCGATATGCCCGCTCTGGGCCGCGACTGGCATGACACTCTCGAAGTCACCGACGAGATCAGCGGCGCGGAATGGACCTGGCGCCAAAACGTGTACTTGAGGCTTGATCCCAACGAGCGTGTCGCCCACGTGGTGCGCGTGAAGAAGTAGGAGCTTGGAGCAGCCGGGTTCGTCAGACGATACTTAGCCCGTCCCCTGGTCCAGGACAAGCAGGTCACGCCGCATACAGCATCTTGGCCTCTGAGAGAACTCTCGACGCCAATCGCGGGTGAAGCCCCCGACGGGCCACTAGGTCCACTGGCCGACCGAAGATCTCACCGAGCTCCCGCGCGACTTCCTCGATATCCCAGCCCAGCGAGGAGTCGGGAGCCAGGGAGTAGAGCACGTCCACGTCACTGGTGGGACCGGCTGTACCGCGCGCAACGGATCCGAACACCGCTACTTCGCTCAGACCGTAACGCTGGCATACGTCAGCCAGGGCGTCGCAGTCCACAGCCAGGTCCATGGCTCCGATGCTAGCCGCGAACTCAACCGGAGACGCCGCTTCGGTATAGGCATTCGGCCCTGCGGTACTTGCGCAACATCGGGTTTCTGGGCCGCATCGACCCGCTAAGGTCGCTAAGAACGCGAATTCCTGGCCTGTAGCGACTCCCCCAGTTGGGGTCTCCCTCCCCCGCAAGCGGGGGGACCCCCACTGGGGAAGGGGTACCCCCCTTACGGGCAGATTCCAGGGCGCGGAATGGACCTGGTGCCAGGCAGGGGCGCCCGACTCAAGCCACGTCGTCTAAGAACGCTCAGGCCAATCAGCGGAAGGCCACCTGGCAGCGACGCCGGGGAGCGTCAACGCATCAGCTCCCCGACGTCACCGCCGTCACCTGGGCTGGGCGGCTATGTGGCCCGGTCGATGTCCCCCCGCACCGCGCCAACTTCCTGCGCAACCAACTCAGAGTCCACAATGTTCGCGGGAGGCTCAACACCCAGGAGATAGGTGCCTAGCACTTCCAGGTGCTCGGAGATCTCGTCAGCATCCTTACCGAAGTCACCTCGCTCGGCGTCGAATCGCTCGGTCGCCACTTGGAGGGCGCCCCAAGCGTCCTGGTACTCGATCTCCATCTTCATCTCGCCGCCGACGACCGCTTCTTCGTACTCGCCCCCGACAATGCCGAGCAAGTTGGCGACCACAGCGCCGCGGAACGCCGCGGTGTTCCTGATGTCATCGGGCACGAGCACGGTCTCGGCAGTCCCAAGGATCTTCCAGCCCTGCTCGAATGATGCCTTCAACTCAGCGACGGGAGCGCCGGCGAGGACGAGGTCCTTGGACTCCTTCAGCGACGTCCTCAGTTCGGCGGTCAGTGCCGCGTCCTGCGAGCGCAAGCTCCGTGACAGGGAGAAGAAGATCTCCTCCGCCGGATGACCGGCGTGCTTGCTCGCCTTCGCCGCCTGGTCTTGCTCATAAAGGCGCAGCGATGCGAGCTGGTGGGCCCGGATCATCGCCAGCTGCGATGCTCCCTCGACCTGCTCAGGAGACGCGCTCGGGGTCTGCGGCTCGCTACTCCCCCCGCCGCACCCGGCGAGGGCCGCCGCGAGGGCGAGCGGGGCGATCACTACCGCGATCGTGGACGTTCGGTGTCTTCTCATCTATCCATACCTCCATA
This sequence comes from Candidatus Nanopelagicales bacterium, assembly GCA_030700225.1. Lineage (NCBI taxonomy): Bacteria > Bacillati > Actinomycetota > Actinomycetes > Candidatus Nanopelagicales > Candidatus Nanopelagicales bacterium. The sequence continues at coordinate 4,640 of JAUYJT010000021.1, forward strand.
GTCAGCTAGTTGTTGTCTGCCGTCGATTGGTCGCCGCGGTATCGCCTATCCGTTGGCCTCGGAGAGGAGCCATAGCGCTAGGACGGTGAAGCCGACCATCATCGCGAGCATCCAGCACTGAGAGCGCAGGGCAGCTCGAGCTCGGCCGTAGATGACCAGCGCCCGGTCGTGAGCGAGGATCAGAGCCGCGACGTGACCGGCCACGACCAGGGCGATCTGCGCGTACCAGATCGTTGTCGCTCCGAACAGGCTGTGGTCGATCGCGCCTCCAGCAGTGCCGAAGTAGTAAATCCCGTTATCGAGAGGAACGGAGGCGAGGAACACGATTCCTTGTCCCTGATAGAGAAGCAAAGTCAGGTAGTGGGCGCCCACGTAGGCGAGCGCGATCGGCACAAGCGAAGGCGCGAATTCGCGCGCGAGCTGCCGGATGCCGGGCGGCCCACAGACCCAACGCGCCCCGGCCAGCGCGAGGTAGTAGAAGGCGAGAACAAGCAGGACCGCAGCGATGAGTCCGACACCGATCGCCAACTGGGTAGCCGGAGTAGGTCCAAGCCCTAGGGTCTGCCACGCCTTCTGTAACTGCGGAAGGACCTCGATCCCCATCGGACCTTCGCTAGCCCCGTCGAAGCTGACCGAACCGACCATCACTGCCAGCAGGAACGGCAAGCCTGGGACCGCCGTCATCATCGCCAGCCCGGCCAACGGAGTTCGAAGGCCCAGTCTTTCGCCCCGCCGCTCGAATACGGAGATCCGGGAGAAGAGATTGAAGTAGACCGAGAACGCTTCGCCGCGATCGCTCCATGCCTCGATCCCGAACAGCCACATCGCCGCGAACGTCACGACTGAGTAGCCGGTGACAGCCAAGGCGATGGTCCTCGGTTCGGTCCCTCCTGAGACGGCCAACTCCAACACCGCGAAACCGCCCAGACCCGCCGCCGCTGGCCAATACCCGAGCCTGGCCGGGTATGCGAACGGGGCTTTCAGCTTCCTCCCGGCGATACGGCTAGCTCCCCAGGCCATGGCCCGGCTTATCGCGCGCCAGGGGTTTAGGGTCCGGAACACGTCTCCGAACAGGGCGCTGACTAGGACGAGCCCCACCCAGAAGATCACGTAGACGAACGTCGGGGCGAAGTTGTGCTCGACCGACTGGCGCCCAACGAAGCCACTCCAAAGCACGACTAGTAGCAGCCCCGTGCCGAAGGCGCCCACGACGACGTCCGTTACAGGACCCGTCACCACACGGCTCACAACCGCTGGCAGCGGTCTCCAGCGTTCCTCCGCGAGCTTCGGCTTCGACCACATGGCACCGAGGAGAACGAATGACACCACCAGCACTAGGGCCGCCGCCCAACCGAACAGCCACTGCGGTATCGGGGGGTCGACCTTGTCGAAGAAGCCGTGCGCGGCGGCCGGTGCGCTGGAGGCCGCTACCAGCGAGACGGCAGCCATGGCCACGACCCAGGCTAGGCGCCGCTTCGCTCCTGCTGGTCGAACAACAGCTCGAGCCGACCTCGCACACGGGATTCTCACCAGGATCACCCAGGTATGGTAAGGCTTGCCTTACCGCCCACTTCCCACAGCCCCCTTCGCGACCAACGACTCCCAGGCTGCGGCAACCATCGAGAGCTGGCGGCACTGGGAGTCCAATGGCGTCACAGTGGTCGATAGCCTCTCCGGCAGTGACGAAACAGTCAGGGCTACTCGCCTTCCATCCCTTCCGCCCTGGCGGTCAGTTGATCGCGGTGTTGTGGCTGATCTGCAGGTCACGCCGCATACAGCATCTTGGCCTCTGATAGAACTATCGACGCCAAGCGCGGGTGAAGCCCCCGACGGGCCACTAGGTCCACAGGCCGACCGAAGATCTCACCAAGTTCCCGCGCGACTTCTTCGATGTCCCAGCCCAGCGAGGAGTCGGAAGCCAGGGAGTAGAGCACGTCTACGTCACTGGTGGGATCGGCTGTCCCGCGCGCAACGGATCCGAACACCGCGACTTCGGTCAGGCCGTAACGCTGGCAGACGTCAGCCAGGGCGTCGCAGTCCACGGCCAGGTCCATGCTCCGATGCTAGTCGCGAACTCCACCGCAGACGCCGCTACGGCAAGAGCACGCCGCCTCGTCCCGTCCGTCAGGCGAGGCCCAGCTCGGCCCTGAGCCGGTCAGGGTCCATGGCGCCCGGGTTGCCCCCAGCGCTGGGAAAGGAGTCCAACAAGCGGGTCAGGTCGTCGCGACGGGTCGGATCTGCGGCTGCTTCGCGCGGGGTCGATCCGGACAGAGCTGGAATCGACTCGTCCAGCCACGCGATCTCGTGATTCCGCATGAACTCAGCGAGGAAAGCCTGGATCTCAGGGTCGTTCATGTCGGGACTCTCTGGTCTAGTACCTCCGCCGGGAGCCCTGCTCATCGCCTCCTGGAGGGCTCCGGGGGAGTTACGGTGCTCCTCCAACACGGTTACTTCCGGTTCGATACCACGCACGACCGACAGGACACGGTCGAACCGAGCGGCACTGTTCGCTTCCACACGCAACTCGTTTCCGCTGATGCTCAGTGTGGCTCGCACACGTGGCATCCCGTGGGTGACAACGTTCTCGATCCACGTGCGGACGATCTCGTCCCCGTTCCTGGCAGTCTCCGTAGCCTCGTACAGCCGGTCGAATTCCGCCGCCATCCGCACCGGATCACTCACGCGCAGCCGAGCCTCGCACAGCAGCAACGGCTCGCCCTCGGTGTTCTGCAACACCGGCGGCGCGAACCTTCGTGACAGGAACTCGACCAGCTCCAGCGAGTCAGGTTCGGAGTCGAGAAGCTCAATGAGTTCCTCCCGTTCGTGCAACCTGATGGGCTCCAGTCCGCCGAAGATCTGCCACGTCTCACCCGCTGGCACGATCCGGCCGCAGAAGAAGTCGCCACGGCGGATCTGTCGGCTGGCAGTCCGCTCACGCACGTCGATGCGATCCCCTGTACGCAGATCGCGCACCCGGATACCTTCGCCAGGTGTCACTGACTCCACCTCGAACAATGACCGGTCGATCAGCAACCACTGTCCGGCTAGCAGCCGCTCATCTGCGGGAAGGAGCATCCCCCGTTCCTCAACGAACGCCTCGAAGCCGCCGCCTTCGAACATGACAACGTCCAGTACGAACGGATCCTGGACCGCCTTGAGCAATGACTCTGGCACGTCCCAGAAGCGGGATCTCACCCGTGCGATTTCCAAGATGTCGACCCGCCACAAGAAGTCAGTCAGGTACGCGCCCGCCTTCTGGTACAGCCAAGCGGCCCGTTCCTCTAGCGGCCAGTCGCAGCCCCTCAGATGGCACTTCTTGTACTTGCGGCCAGACCCGCACCAGCACGGCTCGTTTCGTCCAATGTCCTGGAGGGGAGGGAGCGGGGATCCGAAGTGCTCTAGCACCTGATACAGCGGCTCTTCACGGTCGAGCCCAGACCGTCGCACGAGAGCGAGGCCCGCAGCGCCGTCACCCCGGTCGGAGGCGAACCGGGCCAGCGCGACAAGCGACGCCTCCCACTTCGGGTTCAACTTGAGCGATTCCTGGTATGTCTGCTCGGCCTCCAGGGTCAGGCCCATTCGCTCCAGGGCTACCCCGCGCAACCACCGCAAGCTCGCCTTCGCGGGTTTGGGCGCCAGCGGCTCCAGTGTTTCCGCGAAGAACCCGAGCACAGCCGCATCCTGTGGGTCGTCCACGCCAAGTTCCATCAGCGTCGCCCGGGCTACCGCATCGTCAGCCAGATAACTCACGTAGTCCCGGGCCAGGGTCCCATCGGACGGATCTGGGACAGCGTCCAGTAGTGCCGGTTGAGGTTGCGCGCTCGCTGACTCAAGCGACGCCAGTGCCCTGATCTCATCCAGCGCTCCCGCATTCGCCTCGTCACCGTCGTCATCGTCGTCGAACGCTTCCAACAGGTCGTGAACTTGCTCGTAGAGGTCCGCCATGGCCAGGACCGCGAGTGCCTGGTCTTGGACTAAGCCGTGCATCTCGCACAGCGATTCCACGCGGTTTCCGAGCCTCCAGGCATTGAAGTCGAACCCGTCCGTAGCGACGTAGTCGCCATGACGGGACAGCCCCACACGCGGCAGAAGGTCGGTCAACGGTAATGCCGAAGTGCCGAACAGGTCTGGATCCTGGGCGCATGCCGCCCAGATCACCTGATCGAACATGCCGGGTGGATCCACCTCGGCGAGTATCGCGCTGAGGAGGTCTCGCAAGCCGGGCGGCTCGGTGGGCGATGTGGCCCGCTCGATCACGAATCCACCCCGCGTCACGCGGAATCCGATCAAGTCATCGGTCTTGAACTCGTGCTCCGAAAGGTACCCAGCCGGAAGCATGAAGATGGCGCCCCCGGATGAAGCGTCAGCTGGGATGCCACGCGCACGGAGCTTGTCCATGTCCAGCATCAAGTCGAGCTCCTCGAAGACAGTGCCGTCGGCCAGCCGACAGAACCGTTCGTCGTCGGTGAACACCGCGATCGGCATCAGGTCAGGCTCTATGTCCACTACATCGTGCTCGACCTCGGCCGCAGTCAGTGCGTGTGTGAACACGCGCCCATCCAGAAGCGCCGGCAGAAACACACAGCGACCGTCCGCAAGGGGGAAGATCAAAGGCTCCAAGCCAGAGTCCATCATCTCCTCGAACGCGAACTCGGGGTCGTCGCCAAGGTCAACGTCGACGGCAAGGGCGTCAATGAGCTCGTCTTCAGTCAGAGGTCCCGCCTCGGTCAGAACCCTCTCCGCCTCAGCGGCGATCTCGGGCAGGGTCAATGGGATGTTTGACGGCATGAACAACGGTAACCGGCAGCCAACCAACCGCCCGGCGGGGGCGGGCGTTGACCGAATACGTGCCGCCCCAAACAGGAGTCCTGTGCCCAGCAAAGGAAGTCGCTTTGCCTGCTTGCCAGTGACTCTGGACACGAGGCTCGAATATAGCCATACTTATAGCCATGGCCATCTCGGAGCAACTCCCTCTCGCTGACGTCAAGAACCGTCTATCTGAGGTCGTAGAACAGGTGGAATCCCAGCACGCACGAGTAACCATCACCAAGCACGGGCGACCAGCGGCGGTCGTCATGAGCGCCGACGACCTGGCGTCCCTTGAGGAGACCTTGGCCGTTCTCAGTGATCCTGACACGATGGCCCAGGTGCGCAGGTCCCGCGCGGAAATCGACGCGGGTGAAACGGTCGCGATGACGAGGGAGGAATGGCTGGCGCGGATCCGAGCCCGCCTGTGAACTACGAAGTCCTGTGGTCAGCTACCGCCGTACGGGCCCTTGATGCCGTTCCTGAGAAGATAGCAACTGCGGCCGTCGAGTTCATCTACGCGGCGCTGGCCGACAACCCCGCCAGAGTCGGCAAGCCCCTAGGTTTCGAACTGGAGGGTCTGCACAGTGCGCGCCGTGGCGACTATCGGGTCGTATACATGATCGACGAGCAAGAGCGGACCGTGACGATCACGGCAATCCAACACCGTGCCGACGTGTACCGGCGGCGATGAGCCAGGCTCCAGCCGCGCCCGCGAAATCCGAAGAGCCGCGTAGACCAGCGCAGGGGAACCCAATGCCAGACTTCCTGTCTGCCCTGCGGAAGTCGTCGCAATCGCTGCCAAACCGGCCGTCCGCCACGGAATACTTGCTGCGGCGTCTTCCCCTACTGTCATCACTGGGTGCACTCCTATGCACCAAGACGGCCCTTCCGTGTCCGTTAAGACAAACGGAGGGGCCGTCGCCCATCCTTCGCTACATCCTCACTATGACGACGCACATGAACAACTACATACGGGGTCCCATGCGGCCCTCGCGTCGCTGAAAGATCAGCCCACCGTGACGGCATCATCCTCAGCCAGCCTGGCGGTCAACAGCTGCACGTCTGCCGCGATCTGGTCTAGCGCGGAGTCGATCGTCGTCCCGCTCTTGGCGGCCGAGCCTTGGCGGATCCACCTGCGGATCAAGGTGGACACCAGCACGTTCATCGCAGCGGCGAGATCGTCGATCGCGGCCGCGTCCTGTGGTCTCCTTCATATAGGTGTCGGCGGTGTTGGCCTCCCACCCGTTGGCACCCCGGCGCAACTGGCCGCCGCGCCTGGTCTACGGTCATGGGGCAGCCACATACAGAAGTTATGGGATCTTAGGCGATCTCCATAAGACGAGGTAACTTTGGTAGAGTTCGCGTGTGGATCCGATCCTCAATCCGTATTCGCCCGGCGCGGGCACGCCCCCGCCTGAACTCGCTGGCCGAGATGACCTGCTGAACAAAGGCCGCATCGCTGTCGAGCGATTGAAGCTCGGACGGTCCACCAAGAGCCTGATTCTGGTCGGACTGCGCGGTGTTGGGAAGACTGTGCTGCTCGACCGACTACGCGAAAACGCTCAACGCGCAGGTGTTCACACCCTCCGGATCGAAGCACCCGAGAATCGGTCACTACCTGCGATCCTAGCCCCCCAGCTACGCCAGACGCTCCTGACTCTGTCCCGCGATGACCGCGCCGAGGAGACCGCCCGGCGGGCACTGCGCGCGCTGGCCGGGTTCGTGCAAGCTTTGAGGCTGAAGTATGGCGACATCGAGGTTGGCTTGGATTTCGACCCAGAGCCGGGGCTAGCCGACAACGGTGACCTCGAACATGACCTCCAGGTGCTGTTGGAATCGGTTGGACTGGCAGCCAAGGCAGCCGACACGGTTGTGGTTCTGTTCGTCGATGAACTGCAGTACGTTGCCGAGGATCAACTGGCGGCCCTGATCGTTGGCATGCATCGAGTCGCGCAGAGTTCGCTACCCCTCACCCTCTTCGGAGCGGCGCTCCCGCTGTTGCCGGGACGGCTCGGGCGCGCGAAGTCATACGCTGAGCGGCTCTTTGAATTCTCGGCCATCGGAGCGCTGGACAAGCGAGCAGCCCGCGACGCGATTGAAATCCCCGCGTTGAAGAACGACGTCACGGTGACCGATGACGCCATCGCGGAAATCATCACCCAGACGGAGGGGTACCCGTACTTCCTTCAGGAGTGGGGAAAGCATTCCTGGGACGTCGCAGCACGTTCGCCAATCTCGCGGAAGGACGTTGTCGCCGCCTCAAGATCCGCCACCATCGACCTGGACGACAACTTCTTCCGCGTGCGGTTCGATCGCCTCACTCCAAACGAACGCCGGTACTTGCGGGGCATGGCAGAACTTGGACCAGGACCACATCGATCTGGTGACATCGCGGACCAGCTGGGCCGTCCGGTGAACTCGTTTGGCCCCGTCAGAGCGCAACTGATCAACAAGGGAATGCTCTGGAGTCCACATCATGGAGACACGGCATTCACGGTTCCGCTGTTCGACGCCTTCATGCGCCGGATCATGCCTGGCGACATCTGGTAGGTGGCGGTTCTTCCGCTCCCGGTGGTTGACCATGGCCTCCGGCATCCGAGGACTCGGGTTGGCCAGTGTCCCGGGTCAGGAATCAGAACATCACGGGCTCTAACAGATTGCCGAGCTGGGCGAACGCAGCTCGCCCCATGCGCCACCTGGCGGATACTGGCCTCGGCGGCCCAGCCGACCGCCCCGGCCCCGCCGCCGGGACGGCGCGCGAGATGTGCCCCCGGACTGGGCCACTTGCGCGGGTACGACCGTGGGAAGCACTTGCGCGGCGACCTGCTCGGCGGAGTCACCGTCACCGCGTACCTCGTGCCACAGGTCCTGGCCTACTCAACGCTCGCGGGGATGCCACCTCAATCGGGGCTGTGGGCGATCATCGTGACCTTGCCGCTCTACGCGATGTTCGGTACCTCCCGCCTACTGTCCATGGGACCGGAATCGACAACCGCGCTGCTAACGGCGGCGGTCATCGGTCCTCTCGTCGTCGCCGACACCGGTCGGTACATCGCTCTCGCCGCGACGCTCGCGATGCTGGTCGGCCTGATCGCGGCCGTGGCCTGGGCGCTCCGCCTCGGGTTCCTGGCGGACCTGCTTTCCAAGCCGATCCTCGTCGGCTACATGGCAGGGGTTGCCGTGATCATGATCGGCAGTCAACTCGGGAAGTCCACTGGCGTGACCGTAGCGGGCGACACCTTCGAGGAGATGCTCAAGTCGTTCGTGTCGAACCTTCCCACGAGCGGCCTCCACGTCCCTACGGCGCTGATCGCGGCGTCAGTCGTCGCTGTGCTGTTGCTGTTCGGGGGGCGCTTCCCGAGGGTCCCGATGCCCCTGGTGGCCGTCCTGGGCGCCGCAGCGATAGTCGCAGTCTTTGGCCTTCAGAACATCGGAGTCGAAGTCATTGGAGCAGTCCCCTCCGCGCTCCCCCAGGTTGCCCTGCCATCGATCGACCTGGCCAACATCCGCACATTGGTCCTGCCAGCGGTTGGCATCGTGATCGTCGGATACGCGGACGTCGTGCTCGCTGGGCGGGCCTTCGCTATTCGCCACCATCACCGGATCGGCAACAACCAGGAGCTCCTCGCGTTCGCCGCGGGCAACGTCGGAGCCTCTGTCGTCGGCGGCTACCCGATCAGCACCAGCACGAGCCGTTCAGTCATCGCAGAGGCCAGCGGCGCCAGAACTCAGGTGTTCTCGCTGGTCGCGACGGCTGGGGTCCTCATCGTCCTGCTGCTCCTTGGCAACCTGATGGGCTGCTTCCCAGCGGCGGCTCTTGGCGGGCTAGTGATCTACGCCGCGTTCATGCTCATCGATATCGGCGAGTTCAGACGACTTTGGCACTTCCGTCACCGCGAGTTCCTCCTCGCTGTGGCGGCCCTGGCCGGAGTGCTGCTCTTCAACATCCTGTACGGCGTTCTGATTGCGATCGCGTTGTCTGTAGCCGAACTACTCGTCAGAGTGGCGCGACCGCATGAGGCAGTACTCGGCCAGGTTCCCGGGCTCGCTGGATGGCACGGGATCGCCAAACTAAGGCACCGCCCGCCGCGCCGACCCTGGCAACCAACGGGCAAGTGCCGCCACGGGGCGCGATGATGAGTGCCATGGCCAAGGCGACCCCTGTTCCAGTCGACACTTCCGAGCTCGACCGGCTGGTGGACGGCGCTCACCACGATCCCCACTCCCTGCTCGGGCCTCACAAGTACCAGGACGCGATAACGGTGAGAGTTCTGCGACCACTCGCCGAATCGGTACGCGTGATCGTAGGCGACAAGAGCTTCTCCCTGAAGCACGAGCACCGAGGCGTGTGGGTCGGCGTTCTGCCCATGCACGAGGTACCGGACTACAGCCTCGATGCCACCTTCGACGACCGAAGCGCAGCGAGCGACGATCCCTATAGGTTCCTGCCAACGCTCGGCGAAATTGACATCTACCTGATCGGCGAAGGACGTCACGAGGAGCTGTGGACGGTAGTCGGAGCCCATCGCCACGTCTACGAGAGCCTCCATGGTCCAGTCACCGGAACGTCGTTCGCGGTCTGGGCCCCGTCGGCGATGGGCGTTCGGATCCTGGGAGATTTCAACTTCTGGGACGGATCGGGCAGCCCGATGCGTTCGCTCGGGTCTTCGGGGGTTTGGGAACTGTTCCTGCCCGGGGTCGGCGAAGGCGCGAAGTACAAGTTCGCGATCCTCGGTGCGGACTTCGTGTGGCGCGAGAAGGCGGACCCGCTCGCCTTCGCGACCGAGTGCCCACCGCAAACCGCGAGCGTTGTGTTCACTTCGGCCTACGAGTGGCGGGACGCCGATTGGATGCGGCAACGCGCGCAGGCCGACCCACACAACGGCCCGCTCAGCGTCTACGAAGTCCACCTTGGGTCGTGGCGCCAGGGACTTAGCTACACGGCGCTGGCTGATGAGCTCACCGACTATGTCACACAACAGGGGTTCACGCACGTCGAGTTCCTGCCTGTGACCGAGTACCCGTATGAGCCGTCGTGGGGTTATCAGGTCACATCGTATTTCGCGCCCAGCATTCGCTTCGGGAACCCGGACGAGTTCAAGTACCTAGTTGACCGCCTCCATCAAGCGGGCATCGGCGTGATCATGGACTGGGTGCCCGCGCACTTCCCGAAGGACGACTGGGCGCTGAGCCGCTTCGACGGCACTCCCCTGTATGAACACCCGGACCCCCGCCGTGGCGAACAGCCGGATTGGGGCACCTACGTGTTCAACTTCGGGCGCAGGGAGGTACGCAACTTCCTGGTCGCCAGCGCCGTCTTCTGGCTTGAGACCTTCCACATAGACGGCCTGCGAGTCGACGCCGTCGCGTCGATGCTCTACCTGGACTACTCACGCAAAGCTGGCGAGTGGCTGCCGAACGAGTACGGAGGCCGGGAGAACCTAGAAGCCGTGGCCTTCATCCAGGAGATGAACGCGACCGTCTACAGGCGTTGCCCAGGAATCGTGACGATAGCCGAGGAGTCCACCGCTTGGCCCGGAGTCACCAGGCCAACCCATCTCGGCGGCCTGGGGTTCGGGCTCAAGTGGAGCATGGGCTGGATGCACGACACGCTCGACTACGTATCCAGGGAGCCCATCTACCGGCAGTACCACCACTCCGAGATGACCTTCTCCATGATGTACGCCTACACCGAGCAATTCGTCCTTCCCCTTAGCCACGACGAGGTCGTCCACGGCAAGGGTTCACTCATCAACAAGATGCCCGGTGACCGCTGGCAGCAGCTCGCAACGCTGCGCGCCTACCTGGCCTTCATGTGGGCACATCCAGGCAAGCAACTGCTCTTCATGGGTGGGGAGTTCGCTCAGTCATCCGAATGGAGCGAGGCCAGATCGCTGGACTGGTGGCTGCTGGACTACCCCGAGCACCGCGGCGTGCAGGCGTGCGTGCGTGACCTGAACTCCGCATACCGCGCCACGCCAGCCGTTTGGCAGCGCGACCATGATCCGAGCGGCTTCGAGTGGGTCGACGCCAACGACTCCGCCGGCAACGTCTTCTCCTGGCTTCGGTTTGGCGCCGACTGCCCGGCTATGGCGTGCGTGGTCAACATGTCACCCGTCGTCAGATACGACTACCGCATGGGACTGCCCCAGGCCGGGCGCTGGGAGGAGCTGATCAACACAGATGCCACCGCGTATGGCGGCTCTGGCGTCGGGAACCTCGGCGGGGTACAGACCGACGAAACCCCGTGGCACAACCGCCCAACGTCAGCCTCGATGACCCTGCCGCCATTGGCCGCGGTCTGGCTGCGGCAAGTCGACTAGGTGCCCCGCCAGGCGGAAGCCGACGAAGGATCGCTCAGTCCTTCAGCGACCAGGACACCATGCCCTCAATGTTGCCCTTGATGGCTTCGCCAGCGGTGGCGTCCGCTCCCTTTGTCAGGATCGCGAACTTCAGGCCGCCGACGTCGCTCTTGCGCGGCGCGGATGACAGCGCGTAGCCAACCTCGTCCGGCCGGATCAGCCAGGCGCCCCAGCTGTAGGCCATCCGCGCCCCACCACGCTTCTTGTCCAGCGCGTCGGTAAGCGCGTCGTCCTGCTCCCAAGCCAACACGCGGTAGCCATCCCGTTCACCCGCATCGAACATGTGGTTCGCGAACTGCAAGCTGCCCAGAAGCGGCAGCGTCACCTTCTGGATGAACACGACGTCGAGGTCAGACACCTTGCTCGCGAATTCGGACTCAACAACGTACTTGATGTTGCCCACATATCCGGGCAGGTTCATGACCCTGGAAACCATCTTGTCAACGTCGACTTCCAGGCCGGGCTTGATGCCAACGCCCTCCTTCGTGGGGCGGTCATCATGCCGCCATGACTTGTAGTTGAACTTGTCGTGTGTGAGCTCCGCGACCCGCAGGAACACCCGGTCGAGGAACTCGTTCATCTCATCACCGGCCATCAGGCACCTCCACTGTGACTCGTCGCTTCGCCAACTAGTCCCTCTTCGACCACGCGATCATGCCTTCGATCGCGGCCTTCAGGACTTCACCACCGACCGTGTTAGCGCCGGCCGTCATCAGCCCGAATTTCAGCGAGCCGACATCGCTCTTGCGCGGCGCGGACGACAGCGCGTAGCCGACCTCGTCCGGCCTGATCAGCCAAGCCCCCAAGCTGTAGGCGAGCCGCGCCCCGCCGTGCTTCTTGTCAAGGGCATCGGTCGCCTCGTCGTCCAGGGTCCAAGCCACCGCCCGGTACCCGTTGCGGTCTCCGCAGTCCACGAGCCGCAGCGCCGCTTGGATGCCACCCAGGATCGGCACGCTGATCTTCTGGATGTAGACGAAGTCGGTGTCGGAGTACTTCTTGATGATCTCGCACTCGGCCACGTGGCTCATGTTCTTCACGTAGCCCTCGACATCGAGAATCCGGCTCACCATCTTCACGACATCCACGTCGACGCCAGGCCGAAGGCCGATTCCCTCCACCGTGGGACGATCCGCGAACCGCCAATCCTTGGAGCTGAACTTGTCTCGGGACAGCTCCGGCACCCGGCTGAACACCCGGTCGAGAAACCCTTGAATGTCCGTGTCGGTCAACGCCAACCTCCAGCCCGGGAGACTAGGCGCTAGTCCCGCTTCGACCAGGCGATCATCGTGTCGATGTTGTTCTTCAACATGTCCGATGTCCCAGCGTTCGCACCCTTTGTCATGACCGCGAACTTCAGCGATCCGACGTCACTCTTGCGTGGAGCGGAGGACAGCGCATAGCCGATCTCGTCCGGCCGGATCAGCCAAGCGCCCAGGTTGTACTGAGTGCGCGCGCCGCCCTTCTTCTTGTCGAGGCTGTCGGTAACGGCATCATCTTGTGCCCAGGCCACAACGCGGAAGCCGTCACGCTCACCGAGATCAGTCATGCGCAGAGCACACTGCAGTCCCCCGAGAATCGGCAGGTTCATGCGCTGGATGTAGACGAAGTCCGTGTCCGAGTTCTTGCTCGTGATCGTGCAATCGACTACATACTTCATATTCTCGGCATACCCCTCGACATCGAGAATCCGACTCGCCATCTTCTCGACATCAACACTTACGCCGGGCCTGATTCCCACGCCCTCGCTCGTCGGGCGATTCTCAAACCGCCAGGACCTGAAGTTGAACTTGTCACGGGACAGCTCGGGAACCTTGGGCATGACCCGCCCCAGAAACTCCTCTGCGCTTGCTTCACTCATGCGTCACCTCCGGTCGCGAGCCTCAACACTAGCGATTCTCAACCGCCGAAGCCGGTCAACTCAGGGCCCTCGGCTCGCATCACGACGGCTTCAGCCCGCTCCGATTACTGGATCAGAACAGGGCGCTCGCCAGTCCGACGCGCGCCTTGGCGACCTCCGGGTGGCCGGGGCCGACGACTTCGAAAAGCTCGATCAGGCGGGTCCGCACGACTTCGCGATCGTCACCCGACACGAGCCGAATCAATGCGATCAAGCGGGCGAATGCATCCGCGAACTCCTGGTTCGCTGCCTTGATGTCCGCGGCCAGCATCTGCTGGTCCACGTCCCCCGGCGCGGCGTCGGCATCCCGCAGCACGGTGGAGGGATCGGCGCCGCTAACCCGCCCATACAGTGCGGCGGTAGCCCTGCCGACTCTCGCCTGTTCGTCAGTGGGATTCCTCAGCAGGCGGGCCGCGAAGGCCGCGTCCGCCGCCGTCCAGTCGCCGCGCTCCATGGCGTCATAGGCTGCCTCGAGGTCAGGATCCATCGGCGGCTTCGTCGCAGGGGCATCCTGTGGGACTTCTTGCCTCGCCTCAACAGTTCCCGAAACGCCAGCCTTCGCTGCTTCGGCGAGCACCGCATCGAGGACCTGTCGAACTTGCGCCTCCGGCAGCGCGCCCTGGAACAACGGAAGAAGTTGACCTCGAAGAACCGCGAACACCGATGGCATCGCTGGCGCCTGGAAGGCCGCCGCCAGGCGCTGGTTGGCGTCGGCGTCGATCCTGGCCAGAACCCATCGCCCAGCGCAGTCCCCTGCCAGGCGCTGAAGGATCGGCGACAACGTGTTGCTGGGGTCGCCCGCGGACGACCGCAACTCGACGATGATCGGCACTGTCGACGACCGGTCAATTACCTCTTCCTTGAAGTTGGCTTCGGTGACATCGACGGCTGCCCCGGGCGGCGAATTGGCCGCGCGCTGCTTAGCTTCCCTGGCGGCAGCGAGAGCGGCCAGGTCGACGGCGCCGTGCATTGGAATGTTCGAGCTCACGCGCTCATTGTGGCAACTGTCCCTGCTCACTCATCGCCGAGCCCCACCCGGAGCACGGCCGCGTCGGCCGCGGAATAGGAATCCAGCTTGCCCTCGACCACATCCTCGGCCAGGCCGCAAAGTTCATTGTCGATGCCATCCAGATGCCTTTCGAACTCCTCCGTCGCCAGGCCCCGAATCTCGGCCGCCGCCCGGTCACGTCGGCGAGTCGCCAGACCGCCACTGGCGCGCTCGTGAGCGACGTGCGCCTCTATCTCCTCTGCCAGATTCACGATTCCAAGGCCTTCAGTAGCGGAAACGCTCACCACAGGCGGACGCCAGTCTCCCGCCGACTTCAGCTCTGCGATAGACCGCAGTTCCCGAGCAGTCGAATCAGCGCCCAGGCGATCTGACTTGTTGACGACCAGTATGTCGGCGATCTCCAGCAACCCAGCCTTGGCTGCCTGGATGCTGTCGCCCGAACCCGGGGCCACGAGAACGACGACCGTGTCGGCGTGGCTGACAATGTCCACTTCGCTCTGCCCCACACCCACGGTCTCCACGACGACCACATCGAATCCGCAAGCGTCAAGAACCCGGATCGCGGCAGGTGTCGCCGCTGACAGACCTCCGAGCCTGCCACGCGCGGCCATCGACCTGATGAACACGCCCTCGTCGGTGGCATGTTCGGTCATTCTCACTCGATCGCCGAGCAGCGCTCCACCGGTGAACGGCGACGTCGGATCCACGGCGATGACGGCTACAGACTGACCAACCGAGCGCCAGTGACCGATCAGCGCGGAAGTCGTCGTGGACTTACCCACCCCCGGCGCACCAGTGACACCTATGACGTGGCTGCGGCCTGTACGGCCACGAAGCAGTCGGACCAGCTCGGGTACTTCGGTGGCACGCTCCTCGACGGCCGACAACAGGCGCGCCAGAGAGAGCCGATCCCCGGACGTAGCCCTACCGACCAGCGCCTTCGGATCGATTCCCTTGCTCACCACAGCCCGCTCCGCAAGTCACTCAGGACCTTGGGACTCTCACTATCAGCGCATCGCCCTGCCCGCCGCCGCCGCACAGCGCCGCCGCGCCCACGCCACCTCCGCGGCGCCGAAGTTCCAAAGCGAGATGAAGAACGATGCGGGCCCCGGACATCCCAACGGGGTGACCCATGGCAACCGCTCCCCCGTTGACGTTGATGATGTCCTCCGACAGGCCCAACTTGCGGCCCGACACGATTCCGACCGCCGCGAACGCCTCATTCAGCTCCACGAGATCGAGGTCGGCCGGTTCGATCCCTTCCTTCTGGCAGGCCCGCAGGACCGCGTTCGCCGGTTGCTCCTGGAGAGACGCATCGGGTCCGGCCACCATGCCGTGGGCGCCGATCTCCGCGAGCCACTCAAGCCCGAGAGCCTCGGCCTTGGCCTTACTCATGACGACAACCGCGGCGGCCCCGTCGGAAATCTGGGAGGCCGATCCAGCGGTGATCGTTCCGTCCTTCGCGAATGCCGGTCGCAAGCGCGCCAGCGTTTCGGTCGTCGTGTCCCCCCGAACCCCTTCGTCCACCGCGAACACGATCGGGTCGCCCTTGCGCTGCGGAATCTCCACAGCGACGATTTCGTCGTCAAACACGCCGTTCTTGGCCGCAGCGGCAGCGCGCTGGTGGGAGCGCGCCGAGAAAGCGTCCTGCTCCTCGCGAGTCAGTGCGTAGCGAGCGTTGCTCTTCTCGGTCGAATCCCCCATCGCCATCTGGTCAATGGCGCATGTCAGGGCGTCAAACGCGGTGGCATCGGTCATCGTCACGTCGCCGTACTTGAAGCCACCGCGGCTCTTGGCGAGCAGATGCGGTCCCTGCGTCATCGACTCCATGCCCCCTGCGACGACGACCTCGCATTCCCCGGCGCGGATCAACTGGTCGGCCAGCGCTATCGCCGTGATACCCGACAAGCAAACCTTGTTGACGGTCAGAGCCGGTATGTCCATGGACAGGCCGCCCTTGACCGAAGCCTGCCGCGCCGGGTTCTGGCCAGCGCCAGCCTGGATGACATGCCCCATGATCACGTAGTCAACTTGATCGGACCGCACACCGGACTTGTCCAACGCTCCTCGAATAGCGAACCCGCCAAGATCAGTGGCGGAGAAGTCCTTGAGTGAACCGAGCAGGCGCCCCATCGGGGTGCGAGCGCCGGCGACTATTACTGAGGTGGCCATTCATTCCTCCCGGCAAAGCGCTGGTCAACCTATCAGCCGCGAATGCGATCTGGCTGGAATACGTGCCACGATACGCTCGCCGGGGGCAGGCACAGTGCCGCCCCGTCAACAGGACTCGTGGAGGGCCCGACGATGATGCCCGCACTCGCCCCGATCATCACCAGGATTGACCACGTCGGTATCGCAACATCCGATCTGGACGCCGCCATCGAGCTTTACGAGCAAGCGTTCGGGGCGCGTGTCGTGCATCGAGAAGCCAACGACGAGCAAGGGGTTCTAGAAGCCATGCTGGCGGTAGGCGACTCGGGATCGTGCATCCAACTGCTGGCTCCACTTAGCCCCGATTCCCCCATCGCCAAGTACCTCGACCGCAACGGCCCTGGGATACAGCACGTCGCATTCGGCGTTGACGACGTGGAAGCGGCCGCGGCCCACATCACCAAAGCGGGGCTGCGCGTCCTGTATCCCCAGGCGAAACGCGGCACAGCCGGTTCCAAGGTGAACTTCGTACATCCAAAGGACTGCGGCGGGGTCTTGGTCGAGCTCGTCGAGGTTACTGAGCCGTGATCGGCAGCCCTGGGCAATCATGAACGCGCCCGTACTGAAGGTCCCGCAAGCACGGGACGAAGCCGTCCGCGACGCTGGACCGTTGCTACCACTGGCGCATCGGCTCCCCGCCCCCATCCATTTCGCGCTCGCCGGGGGAGGCTCGCACGGTGCTATCCAGTGGGGGCTGCTTCAAGCCTTGGCGGAAACCGACATACGCCCGTCCGCGTTGATCGGAACCTCGGTCGGCGCCCTGACCGGTGCGGTGGTAGCGGAAGATCCTGCCTCCGCGGTCAACCGTCTGACCTACATCTGGACCCAGCTGGAACTGAAGTTCCTCGTCGGCGGGCTCGGGCTCACCAAGCAACTCCTGCTCAACGCGCTCCAGCCAGGCCTCGTGGACAACGACAAAGAGCGCGGGTCGCTGGAGGCGATGCTGCGCGCGCGTGACTTCGCCGACTTGGCTGTCCCGTTCGCGGCCGTAACCACGGATCTGGCCTCCGGCAGAGCAACCGTGATCGACTCCGGGCCGCTGATTCCAGTCCTCCTGGCTTCATCGGCTATCCCCGGAGTCCTTCCCCCTGTCTCGATCGACGGGCGCTGGTACGTCGACGGCCTAGCCAGCGCCAACCTCCCCGCCGTTCAGGCCGTGCAGCGTGGAGCCGGGAGCGTCGTCGTACTCGACACGGGGTCCCGGGACGCTCAGGAAGTGTCCACGTCAGCAACTCGCATCGTGGCGCGCCTGTCAGTCGCTCTGGCGGCTAGCCAGCGAAAGGCTCAACTGGCCGAGGCTGGAGAACAGGTACCTGTCGTCCTGCTACCCACACCAGACGACCTCGGGGGCACGTTGGACTTCGGGGAGACCGTCTCCAACGCGGCCCAGGCATACTCAATGTGCCGCGATTTCCTGGGCCGGCTCGCTCTGGCCGGGTCCGACCATCTGACCCCAGGTGTCTACGCGGATGTCGGCTTCTCCGGCCTTAGTCAGGCCGACGCTCACTTGGTGCGGACGGTGGGCCGATGAGGCACCACCGAACAACTCTGCCCAGGCCTGTGGCCTTCGTGTTCACCTCCGGTGGAGCTCGCACAGCCGCGCAAGTTGGGATGGTCATCGAACTTCTGGCGGCCAAGATCGTGCCGGACATGATCGTCGGGTCATCGATCGGGGCACTCAACGCCGCCGCACTGGCAGCGGACCGCGATCATTCCGCCGCCAAGCTCGAGCGAACCTGGCAGATGATCGCCGACGACTCGATGCTGGCTTCGCCAAGCGCGGCCGTGATCGCCGGGTTCTCAGATTCTCGCGCCAGCAAGGCCGCGGCGCAGCTTCGCGCGATCCTCGCTCAGTCCGTGCCTGATGTCCCCATACCGGATCTTGCCGTGCCCTTGACTGTCGTAGCGAGCGATCTGCGAACCGGCGAGGCTGTCGAGCTGCGAACTGGCTCGGCGCTCGATGCGGTAATGGCCGCGAGCGCGCTGCCAGTCGTGCTTCCCCCAGTTCCCGCAGGCGATTCTTTGCTGATCGATGGCGGCTTGTTCGCTGGCGCCCCTCTTGGGTCGGCGCTGGCCGCGGGCGCGCGGTCGATCGTCCTGCTGGACGCGGGCGCCTCCGCGGTCCCGGAGTCGTCATTGGAGTCGATCCGCTGGTGGCAAGTAGGAGTGCTTTCCTATGGCCACCTGATACGCGGGCAGCTTGAGCGCGCGCTTAGGGATGCGGCCGCGGCGGTCCCGGTGCTGTGCGTGTCCTGCGACGCCGGCAGCATCTTCGACTTCGACGAACCCGCCGCGCTTGTTACCGCCGGACGCCACGTGTCGCAGGCGTTCCTTAGTCGGCTTCCGTCACGTGTACGCCATCCTGGCGTCTACGGAATACCGATCGGCCTGGCCGACGATCCTCGCATCACAAGTCTCGCGCACCTGTCCTAAGCTGCCCCAATACCAAGATGCGGACGGATCAAGGAGGAACCGTGGAGCGCATTCGTGCCGCCATCAACGCGGGTGACACTTCAGCCGAGGATTTCGCGTCCCTCGCCATCCCCAAGTCCTACAGGGCGGCGACGCTTCACAAGGACGACGAGGGGATGTTCGAAGGCATTCCCAGCCACAAGAAGGACCCCAGGAAGTCTATTCATCTGGACGACGTACCGGTTCCAGAAGTTGGGCCTGGCGAGGCACTCGTCGCTGTCATGGCCAGCGCGATCAACTACAACACAGTGTGGTCAAGCATCTTCGAGCCCGTCTCGACGTTCAACTTCCTGAAGCGCTACGGCAAGCTCAGCCCGCTCGCCAAGCGCCATGACTTGCCGTACCAAGTCATCGGATCCGACCTTTCCGGCGTCGTGCTCCGCACGGGCCCCGGCGTGTTCACCTGGAAGCCGGGAGACGAGGTCGTGGCGCACTGCCTGTCGGTCGAGCTGGAGAATCCCGCCGGACACAACGACACTCTGCTCGATCCCGAGCAGCGCATCTGGGGATTCGAGACGAACTTCGGAGGACTGGCGCAGCTGGCTCTAGTGAAGTCCAACCAGCTGCTGCCCAAGCCCAGGCACCTGACGTGGGAAGAAGCCGCCTCCCCCGGCTTGGTGAACTCCACGGCCTACAGGCAACTCGTCTCTCGCAACGGCGCGGGAATGAAGCAGGGCGACATCGTCTTGATCTGGGGGGCGTCGGGCGGGCTCGGTTCATACGCGACCCAGTACGCACTGAACGGCGGGGCGATTCCGGTCTGCGTCGTTTCCAGCGAGGAGAAGGCGGACATCTGCCGCAAGCTGGGCGCCGAGCTGATCATCGACCGCAAAGCCGAGGGATACCGCTTCTGGAAGGACGAGCGCACTCAGGATCCCACGGAATGGCTGCGGTTCGGCACGAAGATCCGGGAACTGACTAGCGGAGAAGACGCGGACATCGTCTTCGAGCATCCCGGAAGAGACACCTTCGGAGCGTCGGTCTTCGTGGCGCGTAAAGGCGGGACCATCGTCACCTGCGCCTCGACATCGGGGTACATGCATGATTACGACAACAGGCACCTGTGGATGAACGTGAAGCGGATCGTCGGCTCGCACTTCGCCAACTACCGTGAAGCCTTCGAAGCCAACCGTCTCATCGACAAGGGGATGGTCCACCCGACGCTGTCCCAAGTGTTCCGGCTTGAGGACACCGGCGAGGCCGCCTACCAAGTTCACGCCAATCCGCACCACGGCAAGATCGGCGTTCTGGTTCTCGCCGAGGCCGAGGGACTAGGTGTTCGTGACACTGACAAGCGTGACAAATTCATCGACAAGATCAACAAGTTCAGGGGCTAGTAACCCAACATCTGGGGGTTTGGGCAACTTAGGACCACAAGCCCCCGCGTGTCGTAGCAAGTCTGTCGGAGGCCCGACTTACACTTCGTGCGTCCCGGGTTGAATGGCCTCGCTGTCGGACTCGTCTAGCCAAAGACGTGACCTGGAGTGGCCGCTCAAACGCACACGACTAGCACGTGGGGGTTCCAGGTGGCCACGGCCTTTCTGACCCGCTTCAAGGCAGAAGCTGGCCCCACCACGCCCCGAACCAGCCGAGGCGCAGAACAGTCCGGGGTGCGCGGGATGCCCCACATCTCAGCCTTGGACGGCGTACGCGCCATAGCCGTCATCGGGGTCCTGCTGTACCACGCGGATGTCCCGTGGATGCCAGCCGGATTCCTCGGAGTTGACGTCTTCTTCGTGCTCAGTGGATTCCTGATCACGTCCATCGTCATGACCGAACTTGGTCGCACGTCCCGCTTGGACTTCAAGTACTTCTATCTCCGTCGCGCCCGTCGGCTACTTCCGGCGGTGTTCCTCGTTCTGGGTTTCAGCGCGATCCTGGGAGCCCTGATCGCCACAGACGCGGCCGCAGCGCTGCGCCGCGATATCCCCGGTGCGCTTCTGTATGTCACCAACTGGGTGTACGTGTTCACGGACCAGTCGTATTTCGAGATCTCGGGACGACCACCGATGCTTCAGCACCTGTGGTCGCTCGCTGTCGAGGAGCAGTTCTACCTCATTTGGCCAGCGGTCGTGTTCTTCGCCTACCGTCGGGGCGGGCGAGGGATGGTGCGGCGTTGGGCGCTGCGAGGAGCGCTCATCTCAACAGCCCTGATGGTGCTGCTTTCGCTGTTCGGCGGCTATCCGCAGCCCAACGACGCCAGCAGGGTCTACTTCGGCACCGACGCCCACGCGATGGCGCTACTGATCGGCGCCGCCCTGGCCTGCGCGTGGATTCCGCAACGACTGCGCACCACTTTGCCAGCTGGTGCCAAGGCGACCATCAACGCGATCGGCGCGGCATCAATCGGCCTCATCGTCTTGGTCATGATGACTTCCCACAGCAATTCCGCGTGGCTGTACAGGGGTGGGTTCGGAATCTTCGCGGTACTCGTGGCTGTCATGATCGCAGCCGTCACCCACCCGGTCTCCGTGGTCGGGCGACTGTTGGGCCGCCAGCCCATGAAGTACATAGGTGAACGCTCCTACGGGCTGTACCTCTGGCACTGGCCGATCTTTCTTGTTCTTCGGCCGGGCTTGGACGTTCCGTTGGAGGGCGCCGCGAACTTCCTGCTGCGGATGGGCCTAACCTTCGGGGCAGCCGAGCTGTCGTACAGATACGTGGAGATGCCGGTTCGCAACGGAGCTCTGCGCGATGCCTGGCCCCGGGCACGCGCCAGGCTCAAGGACTTCCGCGATCCAAGCACAAGGCGAATCCTGGCGGGACTCGCCGCGGGCCTGGTGTTCGCATCCATCGTGGGGGTGCGCTTGTGGACGATCCCCGATGAGACGCCCGACTACCTGTCCGGCCAGCAGGATATTTCCGCCATCGACATGGGGTCCGAAAGTGGTGCGGTTGACCGGTCACGCGGCAGCCAGAGCGATGGTGCCAACTCGCAGGTCGGCGACGCCGAGCCTCCACTCTCCGATTCCATCAAGACCGGAGGCCAGGGAACGTTCAAGCCGGGCATCGTGGCTGTGGGTGACTCAGTCATGCTCGGCGCCCAAGGCGGCCTCCGGACGAGCTTCGGCAAGATCTCCATCGACGCTTCGGTCGCCCGGCAGGCTGGCGACATGCTGGGCAGGCTTCGTGCGCTGCGCGACGCCGGAGCCCTGCGCGAAACGGTGATCTTGCACACCGGGACGAACGGCTATATCGAGAAGGACCAGCTGAGTCAGATGCTGAAGATCCTCGCGCCAGCCAAACGCATTGTCGTGGTTAATGTCCACGTCTCACGCGTGTGGAATGACCCGAACAACGAGCTGCTAGCCGAGATCGTCAAGACAACGCCCAATGCCGTGCTGGCCGACTGGGATGCGCGGGCTTCGTCCGATCGTGAACTCACCGTGACCGATGGCGCTCACCCCACCCAGTCCGGCGTGAAGGCCTACGCCGACACAATTCAGCGCGCCCTGTCCACACTCAAGTCCGCCCAGTCCTCAGTCGCGGCGGGTACGGCCTCGATCGCCGCTTCACCGGACGATCAGTAGAAGCAGCTAGGCCAACCGGGCCCTAAGCGGCCCAACAAAGCCCTCAATGACATCCGACACCGCGTCTGGTCGCTCGACCGCGGACAAGTGTCCAGAATCGGCGATGGTCTCCAGTCGCGAGTTCCGCAGTAGTCCAGCCATCTCGGTCGCGTCGGCCCGGGGACTGATTGTGTCCTGGTCGCCGTAGACGACTAATGCGGGGCCTTCATACTCCGCGAGGTCAGGGCGAGAGTCAGGCCTTGATGCCATCGCTCGCTGAGCCCACGCAACGGCGCCCGGACTGGCGGAGGTGATCCACCTCGAGACACGGGCGACGAGATCGGGGCGGGTTTCCCGTGTCGTGTCACCGAGCAGGTTCGCGATCATCTCCGGCACCAGGAATCCGGTACGCCCCTCTGCCTCGACCCGGTCCGCGATACCCAGCCGACCCGCACGGGCCTGCTCGGTGTCCGCTCCGGCCTTTGTGTCGAACAGCATCAGAGCCGCCACCCGCGCGGGATCCTGCCGCAAGACCTCCATCGCCAAGTAGCCCCCCATGGACAGACCTCCTACGACGAAGCTTCCGATCCCGTCCAGCGCCTCCAGAACCGGCCGGGCCATCGACGTCATGCTGGGCTCGTCAACGGCTTCGGGGGACTCCCCGAAGCCCGGCAGGTCTGGCACGATGACCCTCCAGCCCCTGCCCACCAACGGCTCGACTTGCTCGCGCCACATGTGCCTATGGCATGGAAACGCGTGCAGCAGCAAGATGACCGGCCCACGGCCACAGTCGGTGAGCGTCAACGGCGACGACGTCACTAGACCTCCTCTTTGACGGATTCGACAGCCTCATCACGGCATTACGGACAGTCCCCCGTCGACGACCAGAGCATGACCCGTGACGAACGACCCCGCGTCGCTCGCGAGGAACTGGGCCGCCGCCGCTATCTCCTCGGGTCGACCCCAGCGCTGCATGGGGACCCGCTGAAGGACGGAGCGTTCCGTGTCTTCGCTCTTGCGCAGGAAACCCGTCAAGTCAGTCTCGATCCAGCCTGGCAGAAGGGCATTCACTCTTACGCCACTCGCCGCGCATTCCAGCGCCAAACTCTGCGTCAGGGAGACAACCGCCGCCTTCGCGGCCGCGTAGTGCGCCATCAGCGGCGCGCCTCGCAGAGCGATGACGCTCGACATGTTGATCACACTTCCAGATCCTGTCTCCAGCATGTGAGGCAGCGCGACCTGGCAGGCATGGACTATCGAATCCAGGTTCAACTTCATCGTCTTGTCCCAGCCGGAGAACCGTGTCATGACAAGCGGCAGGGAGAACGAGTTCCCACCGGCGTTGTTCACCAGGATGTCGAGCCTGCCTAGCTCGGTGATCGCTGCCCCGATCTCCGCCCGGAACCCCTCGGGGTCTGTGACGTCAGCGGACTTCACGATCGCCCGGCGACCGTGGCCCTCGACCTCCTGAGCGACCTCTGCTAGCGAGGCCGTATCCCGGGCGACCAGCGCCACGTCCGCTCCAGCAGCGGCGAATGTCAGCGCGATCGATCGTCCGATCCCTCGGGAGGCTCCTGTCACCAGAGCCGTCTTTCCGTGCAGCGTGAAACTCACTGGTCACTCCTCCATCCGGGTGCGGCCGTTCATCGGAACTTGGCCCAACACTGACTGTGCCAGTGCCTTCGCTCCGACATCGGGTCCTGGCCATCCGCTGGCACGACGACCAGGTGTGGAGTTCCGGGCCTGATGACATCCTCGCAGAACGGGCATCTGTAGGACCTGGTCGCCGTCGCTCCTGGGATGGGGCGGACATGCCACCGCGAGCCCGCCTTCTCCTCCGCCCTCTGCGGGCCGGCGACTCCGCCCAACGTCCGCGGGATCGCATCCTCGCGACCCCGTCCCCGTCGTCGTCGTGCCACACCTTGATCCAAGCATCGTCGGGCCGGCCAACCAAGCTCCGCCGATGCCGCGCGACCACTACCCTGCTTCAGGAGACCGCGGCAACCAAAGCAGCCCAGGCAGGAGCAGGGAGATCGCATGCCGGAAGACGTCGTGATGTACACAGACGGAGCGTGCAAGGGCAACCCCGGACCAGGCGGCTGGGGAGTTCTGCTGCGGCGGGATGGGCACGAACTGCCCCTATCAGGCGGCGAACTCCACACGACGAACAACCGCATGGAACTGATGGCAGTGATCCAGGGCCTACGTGCGCTGAACCGTTCATGCGATGTCCGCATCGTCACAGACTCCAAGTACGTCCGCGACGGCGTGACATCGTGGATGTCGAAGTGGAAGAAGAATGGCTGGATGACTGCCGCGCGGCCTCCCAAGCCGGTGAAGAACCAAGACCTGTGGGAGGAACTCGACCAGGAGCTGCACATCCATTCCGTCACGTGGGAATGGGTGAAGGGCCACTCCGGCCACTCGGGCAACGAGCGTGCCGACGAGCTCGCGAACGCGGGAGTGCCCCGCTGACGGGAATCGCCTGAGCCAGTCTTCGCGGGCGCGCATCGCCACCCGTGTCCAGCTAGTGTCGGCGCCATGAGTGGCATCGCGGTTGTGGTCAATCCAACGAAGATTCCCAACCTGGAGCATGGTCGGGCAACTCTGGCCAAGGAACTGTCCACCTTCGGCGTGACCGACTTCTCGTGGCTGCCCACTACAGCTGAGGACACGGGCACGGGCCAAGCCCGCCAGGCAGTCGAATCCGGCGCCGAGATGGTCCTGTCCTGGGGCGGCGACGGCACTGTGCGCTCAGTCGCCATGGGGCTGCTGAACAGCGAAGTCCCGCTGGGGATCCTCCCAGGCGGGACAGGGAACCTAGTCGCCAAGAACCTCAACCTTCCCGGAAGCCTTCACGGAGCCGTAGCGGTGGCCATGGGAGGCGGTGCGCAGACCATAGACGTCAACGACGTCGACTTGGGCGACGGAGTCCAGCGGATCAGCCTGCTGATCTGCGGGATGGGTTTGGACGCCGCGATCATCAACTCACCGGAGCGCCTCAAGGCGATGTTGGGCCCTGGCGCCTACGCCGCGGCGGCGATGAAGAACCTCGTCGGGAAAGCCAAGCCGATCACCCTGACTATGGACAATGAGTTGCCGCGCCGCATTCCCGCCCGCATGGCGCTGGTCGGGAACTTCGGGCGCATGCAGATGCACGTCAACTTGTTCGATCACGCCAGCGCCACCGATGGCAGGCTGGCCGTGTTCGTAGCGAAACTGCGGGGCCTGGGGGAAGTCCTTTCAACCACACGGGGCGCGATACTCCACCGAGCATCCACCGGCAAACACAGCCTGCAGCTATCGGGCAAGAAGGTCGAGATCAGGACAACCGAACCCTGGCCAAGGGAAATCGACGGCGATCTGATGGATCCAGGCGACTATATGCGTGTCACCGTTCTGCCACGTGCGCTAACCGTCCGCGTCCGCTGACCCCCCTGCCGCCGTCAGGAGTAGGAGAAGAACCCGCGCCCGGTCTTGCGACCAAGGTGTCCCGCCGAGACGACGCCACGCAACGTCTTCGTCGGCGCCAGCCCCGGATCGTGGAACTCATCATGAAGCACCTGCTGGATCGCCAGGGACACGTCGTTACCGACGACGTCGAGGAGGTCGAACGGTCCCAGAGAGAATCCCGTGGCGTCCTTGATCGCCGCATCGATCTGCTCCTTCGTGGCGAAGCCAGCCTCCGTGAGCCGAACAGCGTCGTTCAGATACGGGAACAGCAACGCATTGACGATGAAGCCTGCGCGGTCTCCACAGCGAACGGGGTGCTTGCGCGTGCGCGCGCAGACTTCGCGCGCCGTGGCAACCGTGTCAGGCGCCGTACAAACCGTGCTGACGATCTCCACCAGCTTCACTATCTGGGCGGGATTGAAGAAGTGGAGACCGACCACGTCGGCAGGACGCTCGGTCACCGCGGCCATTTCGATTACCGCCAAGCTCGAAGTCGTCGTGGCCAACACCGCGCCCGGCTTGCACACCTGGTCCAGTGCCCGGAAGAGCTCCAGCTTGACGGCCAGATCCTCCACAACAGCTTCGACCACGAGGTCCACGTCGCCGAGTTCGCCTATCGAAGTCACCCCGTTCACTCTGGCGATTACCGCGTCCCTATCGGACTCCGCGAGCCTGCCTTTGGCGACCTGATGATCCAGGGACTTCTTGAGCGCGGCCGTCACGCGATCGACCTTCTCCGCGCTACGCGCCACGAAAGTCGTGGCATACCCTGCCTTCGCGAAGACCTCGATAATCCCCGTGGCCATCGTCCCTGAGCCAACAACCCCAACTGAACCGCCCCGGGTTTGATGCACACCTCCATCGTTGGGAAGGTGGGCGTCATGCCTATGAAGTTCAGCCCGGAGTTGCGGGCGAAAGCGGTTCGGCTGGTTCGTGACCATCGTGAGGACTACTCCTCGGAGTGGGAGGCGATACGCACGGTGTCGAAGCGGTTGGGGATGACCACCGAGACGTTGCGCAGATGGGTCCGGCAGGCTGAGATCGACGAGGGTTCCTCTGAGGGCGTTTCGAGCGACGCCGCCCGGCAGATCCGGGGGCTGAAACGGAAGAACGCCGAACTGGAACAGACCATCGAGATTCTGTCTGCGGCAACGTCTTTCTTCGCGCGGGCGCACGACTCCCCCGCCAGCTGGGGGTACCTCCCACGAAGTGGGGGAGGGGACCCCCAGCCGCTTCGCGGCGGGTGGGCGGTACCCCCAGATCCGCGGAGTACTGACCGAGTACGGCTGCGAGATCGCCCCGAGGACCTACTACGCGTGGGTGGCCCGGCCGCCGTCGAAGCGGGCGCTGTGGGACCTGTCCATAACAGAGGTGCTGGCCGGGTACTACCAGCCCCAGCCAGGCCCGGACGGGCAGCTGCGCAAGGCGCCAGAGTCTCTATACGGGGCGGCGAAGATGCACGCGCACTTGCAGCGCCAGGGCATCCCGGTGGCCCGCTGCACCGTCGAGCGCCTCATGAGAACCAACGGCTGGCAGGGAGTGGTGCGCACCAAGCGGGTGCGCACCACCCAACCCGACCCCGGGCATGCCCGGGCCCCGGACTCCCTGTTAGCCGCCACGCTGGATGAGGATGTCGGCGTCATCGTGGGTGCGGTTGAGGCGGTATGACGTAGGCCCCGTCCCGGTGTTCGGGGTGGGGCCTTGATGGTCAGGCTGACGGTTCGGTGATCGGGGTGTCGCCGGTGT